>DASSKB010000161.1:0-3517 GCA_035690925.1 Longimicrobiaceae bacterium | reverse complement strand
TAACGGTGGAGCGGTAGCGATGCCGTCACACCGGCGGCGTCGGTTACCTGAATGCTGAGGTCGATTGGCGGGAGGTCGTCAGCGTCGTCATCATCTTCACGCTCATCCTGGGATTCGCCAGCGTTAGTATCCTCATTGGCCGACGAGTCGGTGGGCGGCTCGCGCGGGTCCGGCACATCCTTGGTAGGTGCGAGGAGGAAGCTCAGAGAGCCGTTCTCGTCTATCCCCCACCGGGTCGGCAGGGATTCTGGCAGGGTCAGGGTAAATGCGGCGGGTACGCCGGTCGTGTCAGTTCCGGCGATCTGGTTGTTCCAACCGATCCAGACGGCCTGATTATCCTGTGTGGCGCTGCCGAACTGCTCGTTGCTCGACCTTAGTTGAAGCTCACCCTCGCTCCAGGTGGCCAGGCTGTCGCCGTCCATTACGACCCCGGGCGCCGTGCCCGTAGTGACGTCTATATCCTCCTCGAAATTGACGAGCGGCCGGAATGAGTTCGTCTGGAAGCGGGTGATGTACATGGTCTTCGGTAGCCAGTGCCCTATCACACGGTGGTCCCTGAAAATCGGTAGGTACCGATCGTTGTTCATCAGCGTTACATCGAGGAATGCGGAGATGTAGATCTCTGCGACCTCGCGCTGCTCCTCACCCGGCATGAGCGCGCGAAGATCCAGAATCCGGCCACTCCGCGGGCCGTTATCGTGCGCTCCCCAGGTGGTGTTCCATTGACCGTGGTTAGCGCGATAAACGTATACCGCGGCTTTCAGGTGAGGCTGCGAATCCGTGAAGCTGACCCTGTCGTACTGGCGGAGCCCATGGAAACTCGTCACGTCGCCGTCGTGCGAGCCGTGCATTACCAGATAGTCGACGTTCTCGACCGGCACTCCGCGATCGGTGGGCATGTACTGCTGGTCGACGGGCGCGATGGCGATTATGGACTGTATCCCGAATCCGAAGTCGAAGTCCAGGAGGGCATTATCGGGGTAATGAGATAGCGTATTGAACGCCGCAGCGTGGCCCACCGCCTCCCCACCCCGCGAATGGCCGATCAGCGCTACGTTCTCGAGGTCCAACTTCCCTTCGAACGGATTGCCTTCCGTCCGGTTCCACTCGCGCCACTGCTCCAGGTGCTTCAGAAAGAGCCAGCCGCGCGCGTCGTTCTCCCCGCGAATACCGCCATTCACGAAGTTCATGTCCAATGATGCGAGGATGTATCCGCGACTGGCCAGTAGTCTGCCGAGGTATTCGTAACCGGGATCCGAGAAGTCCTTCATGTCGTGGTTCCCATGGGCGATGAGAACGACGGGGAAAGGACCATCACCCGCCGGATACCAAACACGCCCGTTCAGCGGGTATTCATCCGAGTCGAAGCCCCAGTAATCCTCGCGCTCGTCCGCATCATCCCCCAGGTCCACCAGCTCCGACGCGTCTACGGTAGGCGTTACGATAGTGACCGAGTCGCGATACTCCGGGCGATGCCGATCATCGCCACTGCCGTAATACAGCGCGCGCACCTCGTAAGGGCCCGGCTGCGCGGGATGCGGCGCGTCCAGAAGCTGCCGGGAGAGTACTGTCTCCGCGTCGCTCGGCGTAAGCTGCAGGGTGCCACGGCAGCCGCTTAGAACAACGAGAAGAACGAGAATAGGCAGGAGATTCCGGTGCATTAACAGCGCAGGTATGAAGGGGCGTCGGCTGGGAACGTCATAACTTGTGGATCGCCAAGATCACACATTATTGCGGTTTGCGCAAAACCGGTAACCGTTCAGGTCAGCGGCGAAACTGGCCCAGGCAATGCGGTCGCCTCCGCGGCCTCTGCGGTATACTCTTTTCGGAAACTTCTAGAGATTTGAACCGCAGAGGCGCTGAGGACGCAGAGGGATGGGACTTCGAGGTTTCCGATTGTGGATTAATTCCGGTTGCGCCGTTTCCGTCGCGCGATACCAGCGACACCCGCCAATCCGGTGCCGAGGAGCGCCATACTCACTGGCTCTGGGACCGTACTCGTGGGCGGCAAAATGCCTGAACCGCTACCGACGATGTTGGGACCGAAGCCCCTGGAGTTCGGCGTGAAGAAGCTGGTAGGGTTCGTGTCCAGGAGCATGTCGCTCAATGAGGCGTAGGTCACGATCTGCGCGGATTGGGCACTTTCCCCTTCCACGTTGAACACGTTCCAGTACGAACGCCCGTCGCTTGCACTACCGACGATGTTTGGTCCAAAGCCCCCTGGAGTTCGGGGTGAAGAAGTCAACTGGGTTCGTGTCCAGGAACATGTCGGCAAGCGACGAGTAGGTTGCGAACTGTGCGGATTGGCCATTTTCCTCTTCCACGTTGAACACGTTCCAATACGAATGTCCGTCAGTACCATTACCGATTATGTTGGGTCCAAAACCCCTGGAGGTCGGGGTGAAGAAGGCAGTAGGATTCGTGTCCAGAAACATGTCGGTCAGTGAGGAGTACGTCACCACCTGCGCGGTGAGCGCACTTTCCTCCTCAAAATTGAACACGTTCCAGTAGGACCTTGGAACGGGGTCCGCCGCGCTGGCTTCTTGCGCCGAGAGGAGGATCCCAACCGCCAGCACTGCCGAGCGTAAGCAACCCGGCGTGACGAACCGCCTATACTTCTTCATGGGGTATCTCCAGGGCTGCGTTAGATCATCGAACCCGCGGCCATCCTACGGCCGCCCTTAAGGGGCGCCGATGCTAACCTGAACGATAATTGGCGGTCACTACGGCCGCAATGATATCTTTCCGCATGCGTGATTACGTACGACTTTCCCGGACGCAGACATACTCACTGCTGTTCGCAATTCCGCTCCTCGTGCTGTACGAGGTCGGGGCGGCACTACTCGCTGACGGCGGTGCGGCCCAGCTGCGCAATGGCGCGGACGTGCTTCTGCGGATGCTGCTGGCCGCCGGTGGTGTTGAGGGAACGCTCCAGTTCACCGGTGTGCTCATTGCCGTGGCCGCTGTGGTGATCTGGCTGGAGCAGCGCCGGCGTACGGTGCCCCTGCGGGCCACGATCTTCGCCGGAATGGCAGCGGAAAGCCTGGCGTACGCCCTCGTTTTTGGCGCTGTAGTGGGCACCGCCACGCAGTGGATACTCCAGGGGATGTCGGTTCGGCTCGCGCAGGGAACCGGCATCATGGGTAGTCTCACGCTCGAAGAAGGCATCGTACTATCGCTGGGAGCCGGCATATACGAGGAACTGGTTTTCAGGGTGCTGCTGGTGGGTGGGATATTCGGCGTGTTCCGCTCCAGCGGCCTCGCCCGGCGCCGCGCGGGTATATTTGCGGCGATCCTGGCTGCCCTTATATTCTCCGGCTTCCACTACATCGGGCCTTACGGGGACGCGTGGGCGATTCCGTCGTTTATGTTTCGCTTCCTCGCGGGCCTCGCCTTCAGCGCGCTCTTCCTGCTGAGAGGGTTCGGCATCGCAGCGTGGACGCACGCGCTCTACGACGTCGTGTTGTTCCTGGCGCGCGGCAACTTGTTGGTGGAATAGAAGTTGCTCATTGTGGGG
>DASSKB010000160.1:0-5057 GCA_035690925.1 Longimicrobiaceae bacterium | reverse complement strand
CGCCGCCCTCCAACCGCTCACGGACGGATCGGATTCAGCGGCTGCAGAAGCGCTCTACCTGATAGGCCGCGCGGAGCACCGTAGCGGCGACTCGGATCAGGCGCAGGAAATTTTTGCCCGACTGGCCGAACGTTTCCCGGGTTCGGCAACAGGCTCCGAGGGACTGTTCCTGGTTGCCGACCTGAGCCACGACGAGGGCGAGATCGAGCGGGCCGCCAGGGGTTATCGCGAGGTGGCGAGCAACTTTAAGGGCACCGACCGCGCTGGTCTCTCACTGATGCGGCTCGGCGGCATGGCGTTCGTGCAGGAGGATTTTGAGGAGGCCGCAGCGGTCTGGAACGAGTATCGAGACACCTATCCGCAGGGACAGCGCTGGCTGCAGTCCACCTACTGGGCAGGTCGCGCGTACGCTGAAATGGGCGATACCGCGACGGCGCGCGAGTATTATCGCGCCGCAGCCGAGCGCGAGCCACTCTCCTACTACGCACTGCGCTCGGCGCAGAGGCTAGGTGAGGATTTCTGGCCGATCGAGCTGGCGCCCTCTCCGGCCCCGGACCCGGCAGCGCGCGCGCAGGTGGAAGATTGGGTGCACGGGATGGACCTTCTCCGCGAGGCGGGCCTCCATGAGGAGGCCGAAGCTGAGGCGGACCGCCTGATCCGGCTCGTGGAAGGCAACGAAGCACTGGCTTACGCGCTCGCGGAGGTGCTGAACGAGCGGGGCTACACCCTCCGTGGGATCCGTCTGGGGTGGGATCTCCAGGGCAGTGGACTGCCCAATGAGCGACTTCTGCGCATCATCTATCCGTTCCCATACCGCGCAATGATGAGCGCAGAGGCGGCGGAGAAGGGATTGGACCCGTTCCTGGTGGCGGCGCTCACCCGCCAGGAATCACTCTTCAAAGCTCGGATAACATCCGGAGCGGGTGCCCGCGGCCTGATGCAGATTATGCCCGAGACGGGCAAAGCTCTCGCGCGTTCGGTGGGCATAGAAGATTGGGATCCGGAGATACTGTACAATCCGGAGATCAACGCGCACCTCGGCACCATCTACCTGGCCGAGCAGATGGAGACCTACGACGGCTCATTGCCATCGGTATTCTCCGCGTACAACGCGGGCCCTCACCGCGTGGACGACTGGTCGGTGTTTCCCGAGTACGGCAGGGAAGAGCTTTTTACCGAGCGCATCCCGTACCGCGAGACAAGGGATTACGTGAAGATCCTCACACGCAACAAGGAAATATATCAGGGCCTGTACGGAGATGACGGCGAGTAGAGTGTGACACGCGAGGTCGCCAGGAAGCTCATCCACCTTGCCGCGGTCGCGATACCTGCTTTCGTCTGGTGGGCTCCCGCTAAGCTTTCACTGGCTCTGCTAGCCTTTGGGACTGCGGTAGCACTCCTCATGGAGGCGGCGCGGCGCTGGCATCGGTGGTCGCGATATCAGTTTCTTCGCCGCACCAGGCATCTACTTCGCCCTCACGAGCGGCATGGAATCGCCGGGGCAACCTGGATGATGATCTCCTTCTTCCTCGCGTTTCTCATCTTCCCCGCACGTGTAGCGGTGGTGGCGATGCTCTACAACGGACTCGGCGATGCGGCAGCAGCGCTGGTGGGGCGGCGGTGGGGGCGGCACCGCATACCATCCGGGAAGAGCTGGGAGGGAGCCGGCGCGGCATTCATAGTAAATCTGGCCGTGGGATTGATGGTACCCGGCATACCACCGGTAGCCGCGACCCTGGGCGCGGTGGCGGCTGCCGGACTCGAGTTTGCACCGTTGCCATTCGATGACAACGTGCGAGTCACCCTGGGCGGCGGCGCTGCGCTGTGGCTCCTGGCACTTCGTTGATGGTGCCGTCTTGTCCACTGCCGCCTCGTCGCGCTACCTTGCTGTGACTTCGACAGCTTGTGGGCCAGACATCATGTATCTTTTCAAGGCTTCCGCGCGTGGCTGATATAGCAATCGACCTGGGCACCGCCAACACCCTGATTCAGGTCAAGGGTGAGGGGATAGTCCTTAACGAGCCCTCAGTTGTGGCTGTGGAGCGGGGCACGGGACGGGTGCGGGCCATAGGGTTGGAGGCCAAGCGCATGCTGGGCCGTACTCCTGAGGGGATCATCGCCATACGCCCGATGCGTGACGGCGTGATCGCCGATGTGGATATGGCGGAATTGATGCTTCGCCATTTCCTCAACTCCATCATGCCCAAGGGCTTCTTTCAGCCGAAGCCCCGGCTGGTGATAGGGGTCCCGTCGGGGATAACTGAGATGGAGCGCCGCGCGGTTCGTAGCGCCGCAGTAGCTGCCGGCGCCAAGTCGGTCTACCTGCTGTCCGAGCCCATGGCTGCGGCAATAGGGGTGGGCCTGCCAGTGGTTACACCGAAGGGCAGCATGGTCGTGAACGTCGGTGGCGGGACTACGGAGATTGGTGTCATAGCCCTCTCCGGGATCGTCGCGGACGCCTCTATCCGGGTGGGTGGAAACGAGATCGATGAGGCCATAGCCGGCTTCGTTCGCAAGACCTTCAACCTGCTGATAGGTGAATCATCGGCGGAGAACGTCAAGATGCGGATCGGGTCCGCCTTTGCGCTTCCCGAAGAGCGCGAGATGGATGTAAATGGACGCGACCTGGTCTCGGGGATACCCAAGACGATCCGGCTGCGCTCGGAGGAGGTCCGCGAGAGCATCCAGGAGCCGATCCAGGCGATCGTGGAGGCCGTTCGCCGCACGCTCGAGGTAACCCCGCCAGAGCTCGCCGCCGACATCGTTGACGACGGCCTGGTGATGACCGGCGGCGGCGCGCTCATCCAGGGTCTGGACCAGCTCATCGAGCGCGAGACGAACCTCCCCATACACGTGGACGAGGACCCGCTCAGCTGCGTGGTAAGAGGCGCTGGAATGGTGCTGGAAGACTGGCACAAGTACCAGGGCGTAGTCAGCCTGTAGGCCTCAACCCTCCTCTACTATCACCACCCCGGTCATTACCGGGTGCGGTGTGCAGTGGTACCGGTAGGTTCCCGGTCTGGTAAACCGGTGCCGGAAGCGCTCGCCCTCCTTCAGAAGAGCACTCCCCCAGTTGCCGCTATCGCCCGTAACGGTATGCTCGATCGGGTCGCTGTTCACCCATTCCACAGTGTCTCCTACCTTTATTCGCACTTCGGCCGGCGTGAAAGCGATCTGGCGAATGTCTACCCGCGCCGTAACGCTGTCACCAGGCTGTACCGCAGCCACTGGTGGAGCTGGATCGAAGATTCTCATCCAGCGACTTCCTGTACCCAGCGGGACCGTGAAAACGAACCCGTACCTGACATCCTTCAGGTTTATGGGAGATTTTCGAGATGCGCCCTGTAAGGTGAGCGCGCCTGCGTTCGTCGCCTGTAGTGAGAAGGTGTGCGGTGAGCCCGGTATGGCTACCGCTACCGCGCCGCTCCACGCGGCCGGGATATCCCCTTCGCCGCCCGAGAGCACCTGCCCTATATCTCCGGTAATTGCGAGATACTGGGTGATGTTGACCGCTCCACCGAGCGCGGCCGCTGTCCCGAAATCTCCAGTGCCGAACAGATCGCTGAATGCCCGTCCCTCGCCGAAGATCGCGAACCTCCCGAACCGGTGCCGAAGGTTTATAGCGCCATCGAAGCTGTCCGCGGCAGTATTGTACGCGACGAGACCGGCGAGATCGGTACGCGGTCCGATGGCCAGGGGCCGCTTAACCCAGTACTGGGTGGCGTTGCCACCGGTGCTGCCGGGAATGACCTCACTATTGGAGGTGTAGTCCAGTCCCAGCGTGAGGTCCAGCGGCAGGCCAAGTGCGAGTGTCAGGGTAGGTATGTTGCGCAGCTCGTCACCGCCGTTCAGGAACTCGAAGCGGTGCGCAAAGACGAATGCGGCCGATCCCGGCGCCAATGACCAGGTACCCTGCAGATTCGGTGAGCGTTCGAGCAGTGATTGCGCCGGGAGTGCCCGGGCTCCCAACAGGAGCCCGAGCACGAGGATGCTTGTACGCATTACTGAACCGTGATCTCGCCAGTCATACCCGAATGGATCTGGCAATGATAGTCGTAGGTTCCCGCGACGTTGAACTGGTGCGAGAAAGTGGTCCCGTCGCCACTTATATTCTGACTTGTCCACGCGCCCGCCTGACCGGAGTTGTCGGGCGTTATCGTATGTGTGGTGGCCGTCCCGTTAGTCCACTGCACCGTACCGCCCACCCCGATTGTCACTGTGGGCGGATCGAAGGTGGAGGCGGTTAGCGTCACATTGGCATTCTGCGGAACCTCCCCTGTCGTCTCCAGCGTCCAGTTGATAGTGGTCGTCTCACCGCCCGTTACAGTGGCGGGTTTTGCCGTACTTTCGCCGGCTCCAAGCGCAAACCCGGCGGGAACGGCCAGGGTGACCGTGTAGCTGCCGGCATCCAGATTGGTGAAGCTGTACTGACCCGATGAACTCGTAGTCTCGCTGCCCCCGCCGCTGAGGGTTATCGACGCACCCTCCACCCCCTCGGATCCGGCCGCTACCTGACCACTTATGGTTCCCGTTTCATCCGGCGGATTCGGATCCGTACCCGAATCACTATCCGAACAGGCCCCGACCAGGAACAGCAAACCCGCTGTCGCAATAGTGAAACGCCTCATTCCGACCTCCCGCTCTATGGTTTGGACGGAAAGCCGCGGCTCCCCGTGCTGCTGCCACCGATGTGGCAGACTCACCAGACCAGAGGGGCAACCCGCGTTCCCCGGTGAAAGCGGTCGTGCGAAATCGGCTAAGTACCGCCGCTATAAATGTTTAGAGTCGCTCAAGCCACGGAAGGATACAGCTGGAGATGTGTAGCGTTTCAGGACAATGCGTCAAGACTTCTGGCGCTGTCCTCCATTATCGTAGCCTGATCGAGTGCGCCGAGCGTGCGGAAGTTCTGCGCGGCGGCAGTATAAGCCTCCCGTGCCTCGTGAAGGTCGCCGCGCTCGGCGAAGAGGGTGGCGCGATCACGCTGGACCTCTGCTATCAGGAGAGGGTTGGAGTGATCCAGTGCGGTGGTGAGGGCTTCCTGGAGGAGGTCGGCAGCG
>DASSKB010000159.1:0-68298 GCA_035690925.1 Longimicrobiaceae bacterium | reverse complement strand
AAGAAAGCGAGCAGTGGGTACTTCGCGGGGTCAGTTTCGTGGTTCGGCCGGGCGAGCGCATGGCTATAGTGGGCGCGACCGGTGGGGGAAAGTCCACAATCATCAACCTACTGATGCGGTTCTACGATCCGCAGCGCGGCGAGATACTCTTCGACGGAGTGCCTATCAAGCGGGTACCGGTGGCGGAGCTTCGCGGCAGGATCGGTCTGGTACTCCAGGATGTCTTCCTTTTCAGCCAGGACGTCTGGTTCAACATCCGGCTGGGGAGAGCAGAGATAAGTGAGGATCAGGTACTGGCCGCGGCGAAGCGCGTGGGCGCAGACCATTTCGTGCGCAAGCTGCCCGGTGGATACGATCAACCGCTCGGCGAGCGCGGAGCATCGCTCTCCGTGGGTGAACGACAGCTGGTATCTTTCGCGCGCGCACTCGCGTTCGAACCCCTCGTGCTGGTGCTGGACGAGGCGACCAGCTCGGTGGATGCCGAGCTGGAGGTGGCGATAGAACATGCGCTCGGCGAGCTCATGCTCGGGCGCACATCCCTCGTGATCGCCCACCGCCTCTCCACCGTCCAGAACGCGGATCGTATCCTGGTGCTCCACCATGGGGAGATTCGTGAACAGGGGACCCATACCCAACTACTTCAGCTCGGCGGCCTCTATGCCAGACTGCACGAGCTCCAGTTCGTGCCGGGCCGGAACCCCGCCGCATGAAGAGCGCGGTAAACGGGTGTCATAGCACGAGTTGGCGTGTATCTGGCTTGCTTCTTGCCCCTGCGCCCATGCGGTGCCGCTCACATCGGAGCGGCGTCGGCTGGCGCACGTCCGGCATAACGGTGCCTTTCGGGGGAAAATAGCGCTGTGGAAAAAGACCGAACAATCCTGATCGTGGACGATAACCGCGATAACCTCGAGATCCTCAGCGCCTACCTTGAATCGCGCGGCTACCGCGTAGCGGAGGCACCGGACGGCCGCACTGCTCTTGCTAAAATGGAGGAAGTGCGGCCTGATCTGGTCCTGCTGGATGTTATGATGCCGGGTATGGATGGCTGGGAAGTATGTCGCACGATAAAGAACCACCCCGACTATGGAAATACGCGGGTAGTGATGGTCACCGCCAAGGGCGGATACGAGGACAAATTCGAAGGTATGAGGTCGGGCGCTGACGATTACGTCGTAAAGCCTGTAGACCTGAAAGAGCTGGGAGAGAAGGTGGAGCGAAATCTCGCATCGGGAGAACGCCGCTCGTGAAGATCCTTGCCCGAATGCAGGACCCCGAGCTACACAAAATCGTTTCGGCAGCGGCCACTGAGCTTGGTGCCGACCTCATCGAAGTGCCCGGCGGGGAAGGGGAGGAAGCTCCAGACCGCCAGCTCATCGACGCGCTCCGATCGCACCCGTCGCTGCTCTTCCTGGAGGCGGACCTCACGACATCGCTTCAGGAATTGCGCACGGAATCCAGGGCCCGGGACGCCGCGCTAGTCGTAGGATGCCGCGATGCCGGAGAGATAGAGCGGGCGGTGAAAGCAGGGGCCGACGAGTGGATAATGTTGCCCGCATCGGAGCGCGAGCTAGCCGCCCGGTTCCGGGCCGCCCTGCGCCGGAATCGCCAGGCAGAGGACCCCGCGCTCGCCCGCCGTGTAGCCGAACACCTCAAGTACGAAGAGCTCCTGTACGATCGTTTCACCGGCTTCCCCACGCTACCGGTTATGCTCGAGCGTGGCCGTGAGATGCTGGAGCGAGCGGGCCGGATGACGGTGCTTTACGTTGAGTTCGTCAGGTACTCGAAGCTCGAAGAGATCTACGGCTGGCAAAAGCTCGACGAGGTGTTGCAGACTACCGCCAATGCGGTGCGCGAGTTCTACGATCGGCAGCGCGGTGAGCAGGAGAGTTTGCTGATGGTCTCTCATACCGGTGATGACGATTTCATCTTCTTCAGCGACCTTCCAGAGCTTACCGCCACGGCCGAGCAGCGGATCAACGAGGTAGCGGAGGAGCTCGAGACGCAGATACGGGAGCGGATAGAGGAGGAGCACGGCGAGGACATCGCCGGTCTCTTCGGGATCTACATCGGCGCGACGACGCTGTTCAGAAATCCGAAGATCCGGACCGAGCGGATGATCTACCGCGGGATTCGCGAAGCCGCGCACGCCGCACGTAGCGTGGAGAACCGCGAGCGTACCCGAAAGATTTCGGATCTTAAGACCACGCTGCGGGAGGGCGCGGTCTACATCGAGTATCACCCTATAGTGGTAACCGAGACCACGGAGGTCTACGGCTACGAGGCGCTGGCGCGCGGGTCCATTCGCGGGCTCCGCTCGCCCGAAGTCATGTTCGGTGTTGCCGATGAGGCGAACCTCATCTGGGAGCTCTCGCGTCTCTGCCGCCGCAGGGCGATCGAGGGGATGACGAGTCAGCTCGGACCGGATCAGCTGCTCTTCCTGAACATCGACCCCCATGACTTCAGGGACCCGACCTTCCGCTATCTCGACCTGGACGAGCTGGGCATAGACGAGCCCGGCAGAATAGTCCTCGAGATTACCGAGAGGACCGCGATTACCGATTACCCGGCGTTCAAGGAATATCTTCGCGAGTTCCGCGAGCGGGGGTTCCGATTCGCGGTCGATGACGCCGGATCCGGTTATGCTGGACTCGGCAGCATCGCCAACCTTGCGCCCGACTTCATAAAGCTGGACATATCGCTTATCTCCGGCATCGACACCAACTTCATGAAGCAGAACCTCGTGGAGACGATGGTCACGTTCGCCAATGAACATGAGATCAAGGTCATCGCTGAGGGTGTCGAGCGCGAAGAGGAGTACCAGACCGTCAAAAGTCTGGGTGTCCACCTCACCCAGGGCTTCCTGTTCCACGATCCACGCTACATGAACCGCAGAGGAGTGGGAGAAGTAGCGGGTTGATGAAACGGAGGGGTTGGCATGCGCCTCGCATCCTCAGCCACGCTTCCGGTGCCACCGCCGAATCCTTCGCAGTAGATGGAGCGCTAGATGTCCCAGCAAGCACAATCGAAGATATTCCCGCCACCCCGGCTGGAAGCAGACGATGAGCGCGATCGAGCGATCGCGCTTCGCGAGCTACTCGCGCCGCGCGAAGGCGAGCACCATGTCGTTGCGATACAGGATTTCCCTGACCCCGACGCCATATCGTCCGCGATGGCATATCGCACCATCGCCCGGACTTTCGGAATCGAGACCGAGATACTCTACAACGGACTGATCAGTCACCCTGAGAATCTCGCGCTGGTGAACCTCCTGGATATCCAGATAACGCGCTACACGGAAGCACTTTCACTGGAGCAGTTCGACGCCGCCGTCTTCGTGGACAATCAGGGCACTACCACCAGACTCACACCACGCCTTCAGGCCGCTGGAGTTCCCACGCTCGCGGTGATCGACCATCACGACGCTCAGGAGGTACTCGACCCCATATACGTCGACGTTCGGAACGTCGGTGCGGCGGCCACGCAGATGACGGATTATCTTCGTAGCGGCGTCTTCCTGGAAATGGATGCCGATGACCCGCAGCACGTGAAGCTCGCCACCGCGCTCATGCACGGCCTTCACTCCGAGACTGATCGGTTTCTGAAAGCGGGGAAGGCGGAGTATGCCGCCGCCGCATTTCTGAGCCACTTTATCGACACAGGTCAGCTCGAAAGGGTGCTCTGCGTGGAAAAGTCGCGCGGCACTATGGATACCATCCAGCAAGCGCTGGAGCACAGGACGATCCGCGGCGGGCTGGCCGTGAGTGGCGTGGGCTACATACGCTGGCCGGATCGTGACGCCATACCGCAGGCTGCGGATTTTCTGCTCACGGAAGAAAACGTCAACACGGTGGTCGTGTACGGCATAGTCTGCGATGAGGACGAGCGCGAAGTCGTCTCGGGTAGCCTGCGCACCAACAACGCGACCATGACGGTGAACTCGTTTCTCGGGGAAGCACTGGGAAAGGATGCCCGCGACCGGCCGTACGGAGGAGGTCGAAGCCGCGCCGGTGGATTCGAGATCGACCTGGGTTTCCTGGCTGGCGACGGCGACCCGGTGAGTCGTGAATCCAAATGGAGTCTGTTCGACGCTCAGATCCGCCGTAAACTCTTCGCGGCCGCCGGACTGGAGACAGGAGAAGCCGACCAGGAAATCGAATGTACGGACCCGCCGGAAGATATCTGAATACCTACCGAATCTATACTTTCCCGCTTACCCTCGTCCCGCGGAGGGCTGTCTACTATATTCGCCCTTCACTCTGAACCGGGACGCTGATGGACGCATTATTCGCCTCCGCGTGGGGGCCACTCCTTATATTTTCACTCCGCATAGTGGACGTTTCGCTCGCCACTCTGCGGATGCTGCTATCGGTGCGCGGGTTCAAGATCGTCGCTCCACTGATAGGCTTCTTCGAGGTGCTCGTCTGGATCTTCGCGGTGGGGAACGCTATCAAACACCTCGAGTCACCATACCACCTGTTCGGGTATGCCGCCGGATTCTCGTCGGGCACGCTCGTGGGGCTCTGGATTGAGGAGAAGATGGCGCTCGGGATGTCCACAATCCGCATCATGTCGCAGGTGGGCGGCGTTGAAATCGCCGAAGCGCTTCGTGAACGAGGGTTCGGCGTCACCGAGTTCGCGGGCCATGGCCGGGAAGGTACCGTTGAAGTCGTTTACGCTGTACTGCGCCGGCGTGACCTGCCAGTAGTTTTCCGTGAGGTAGGGATATGGGATCCTGATGCGTTCGTGACGGTGGAAGAGCCGCGCAGCATCCAGCGAGGGTGGATGTTCGGCAAGCGTCGGAAGTAAGTAGTACCCTCAGCCTGCAATCTGAACGGTCCACGCGCACTCGGCCCCGCCGCGTGCTTCACATTCGGTGTGCTGAACGCGATAGCGCCTGCCAGTATACTGTTCGAGTATCTGACTGAATGCACCCGCGTAGAACGCACATGCGGCACCACCCGGGTCGGCGCGTGCGGTTAGCGAGTTTTGTATGTGGAGCTCCAGCGGCCACCTGCTCACTGAGAACCGCGTCTTCCTCCCGACGACCCTGGCAAACAGCCGGCGTGCCGCGCGGCTGGCAGCGAATAGTGCCACCGGCCGCGGCATAAGCCTGACCATCTGTCGCATGGCACCGTTTCGCTGATGCCACACATGTCGCGCCATACGACGACCAGCCTCGTTGAATATCTCGTCGGCATCCGGGCGCCGGATAACGAGTCGGATGAGGTCTTCCACCTGACTGACACTCTGAGGCTGCTTCAGGCGCACCTCGTTCTGAAAGCGCCGGATCTGGACCCCCACGACGTCACTCAGGCCAAGCCGGCGCGGGAGGCTCAACGCCACGTCCTCGTCCTCCATGAACTCGTCGGGCCGATCCATATCCCGCATCGTCTCCAGCAGCAGGAGCGGAAAAACCGGGGTTATGGACGGCGCATTATTCCGCGGCGGCGGCGATGGTCGCTTATCTTTGATTCGATCCGAGGTTGGCATGGAGCGCGTACTGAGCGGTTCGGTTGAGGAAACGGCAGAATGTCGCACCGGCCGCACCGACTGGCAAGAGTCGGTCCGCCTCTTGCACTTCGGGGCAGTCGATCTTCGGTAATTCGCCCGCGCAAATGGAGGTTAGATTGGATCCCAACCAGAATCCGGGCTGTGTCTACTGCCGCATAATCGGTGGCGACGAAATGGTCAGCATCATATATGAGGACGACAACGTTATAGCGTTCCTGGATATTCAGCCGCTCTATCCGGGCCATGTGCTGGTGCTCCCGAAAGAGCACTATAAGAACCTCTTCTACGTTCCCGACGAGCTCGCCGCGCACACCTTCGAGACAGCCCGCCGCATTATTCCCGGTCTGCGGAAAGCTACCGGCTGCCGCGCCATCAACCTGTTCTCGCCCAACGGAGCCGACGGCGGACAGGACGTATTCCACTTCCATCTCCACCTTATCCCGGTCCCCCAGGGTAGCCCGTTCCCGCTCCAGCTCCCGAACCCCGACGCCGACGTGCCCTCGCGCTCCCAGCTGGATGTTATGGCCACGCGCATCGGTCAATGCATCCAGCAGGATACAGAGGAGCAGGCAGCTCAGCCTGTATGAAGCGTTTCGCCGCGTACGATCCGCCCGAGTACATCGACTGGAAACCCGATAGCGCGCTGCGGAAGTCTTTCCGCTCCCGGATCGACGAATCGCCGGAGCGGACAAGGCTCATCCGTGAGCTGACCGAGCAGGATCTGCTCGGAATGTACGAAGGGCTTATCCGCAACCGGCTCCACGATGTCGCCCTCAAGAGATGGGTGAAGAGCGGTGTGATATCCAAGGCATGGCTCGGCACTGGCGAGGAGGCGACGACGATCGGTCCGGTGCACGCCCTTCGGCGAACCGGAGATGATCGCGACGTAGTTGCCCCGATGATCCGCAACGCGGGCGCATGTCATGAGATGGGTATGGATGTCGCCGACATGCTGCGGGGGTACCTCGGCACCCCGGATTCGCCCTCCGCGGGTCGCGATGGACATGTGGGCGATACATCCCGCGGTGTTATCCCGCCAATCTCTCATGTTGGCGATATGGTCCCGGTTATTGCCGGCGTCGCCCTCTCGTTCGCGCAGCGGAACCAGAAGCGCGTAGCTCTCACCTGGGTGGGTGACGGTTCCACGAAGACCGCCGCCTTTCACGAAGGCATCAACCTCGCCGGCGTTCAGCGGCTCCCTGCGATATTCATCGTTCAGAACAATCAGGTTGCCCTCGGGACGAAACTGTCGCAGCACGCGGCCGGCTCATTTTCGGACTGGCCGGCGATGTATGGTGTGGAGGGGGGCACCTTCGATGGAAACCACGTCCTCGACGCGTACGCCGCTACCAGAATAGCAGTGGAGCGCGCACGAGCCGGCGATGGCGCGAGCCTCCTCATCGCCGAAACCTTCCGCATGGGCGGCCACGCGACTCATGACGAGTCGGAAGCCCGTCGAACCTTCGACGCTACCCTGTTCCAATTCTGGGGCAAACGCGACCCGATCGGTCTGTACGAAGCCTGGCTACGGGACCAACAGATCGGTGGATTGGAAGCGATCGAGGAGCGGGTGGCCAGCGAGGTGGAGTCGGCGGCGGAGGAAGCGCTGGGAAGTAGAGCGATTAATTTTGAATTTTGAATTGTTTTTGATTTGCCGAGATCTCTACGCGACCTAAATTTAAAAGGTCAGGATTCTCTCAACTTTAGCTCCGATTCCCTGTGGTTCTCTGCGTCCTCGGCGCCTCTGCGGTAATTTTTAACCGCGGAGGCGCCGAGGACGCAGAGGAGACCGTGTCGTTAATTCGAAATTCAAAATTCAAAATTCAAAATTGCCGTTCCTTCCCCCATTTAACAAACTCGAACGCCGTCCGGCACTTCCTGCACCAGTACTGGGCGACGGAGAGCTGGCCACCGAACGGGTTCATTAGGTCGGTTTCGAGGCCGTCGCAGAACGGGCACGGCGCGGATGCGGGCAGGAGAGGGGTGGTGTTCATCAGTCCAGGAGCATGGCGCGGTTCTTATCGCCGCGCACACGCGAGAGGGTCGCCGCATCCGGCCCGCTTCCGCCGCTGCGGCGGGTGCTGTCGTCCCAGCCGTCCCACGCGATTTCACCGTCGAAGACCCACTGTCCGTCATCATTTTGTAAACCAGCGGCGCTGGCCATGCCCGCGGCCTCGAGCGTAGGGCCGACCCGAAGGAGCAGGTGGTCACGGCGCTCGTCCGCATCCATCGCAATCACCCCCCCTTCACGCAGAGCCATATCACCTTCTGCGCCCTCCCTCCCCAGCCAACGCAGTGCCGCTGGCAGATATCGGTTGAGCGATGTCTGTAGGTCGGCGCTCAGCTCCGGCGCGCGCGCGAGCCGCTGGACCCATGCGGCGGCGTACTGGAAATGAAAAGCCTCCTCGTCCAGAAGCTTCTGCACCCGGTTGTGCACCGGGCGGTAGCGGCTCTCGAGGAGTGCGCCGTACTGGACCGTGAATGCGGAGTCCAGGAGGAGACTGGCCGCTATCATCTCGGACCAGGATCCAAAGCTCCCGTCCAGCAGCTCGCTGGAATGGTAGTCGTCTGCCTCCCGCCCATGCTCCAGATGCTTGGGGTCGTCGCCGAAATCGCCGAGCAGCGCGTATGTTAGGCGTCCATGACCCCACTCGTCCTGCGCCATGGAAGACGCGGCGATTCCTGTTTCCAGCGTCGGTGCGCCCAACATCCAATCGGAGTAGCGGATACCCAGCAGGCGCTTATTGTCCGCCAGGGTGAGAATAAGGTCGCGGAGCGGTTTCCGCAGTTCCGGCGACAGGTGGTCGGCGCTGCTCACCTCAGACGCTGCCGTAGCCGTGCGCGTCATTCGGCAACCTCCGACCCGCCATATGAACCCGTTCCCGCCGAATGGACGAGCGCACCGAGCGCTTCCGGCACCTCCGTGGCAAATGGCCCGTCGGTCAGGTTTACCGACATGATCGCTGCGCGCGGCACGACACACATCTCGAACCAGTTCTGTTCGTCGTATGTGTTCCAGGCGCAGACCCGCGCCAACTCGTCGTTCAATGCGTTTATGAATCCGACGTGCCGGAGCGGCTCCTCGCGCGTCTTTCGGGCAAAAACCTCGTAGACCGGCTCCTTCATACCGCGACCCCCATCTCCTTCATCTTCCGGCGCCCCTCCTCGCTGATCCGGTCCTTGCTCCATGGCGGGTTCCACACTTCGTTTATCGACACGCTCGCCACGCCCGCCTCCTTGAGCAGCCGCTCCTCTATGTCGTACCTGATGAAAGCCATGCACGGACATGCTGTCGCGGTGAATGTCAGGTCCACTTCGGCCGCGCCACCATCCAGCCGCACGTCGTAAATCAGGCCCAGATCCACGAGCGAGATAGGTATCTCAGGGTCCATTACTTCACCGAGCGCGGACCAGAGCGCCTGGACATCACTGGTTGTGGTCATGCGACCTCCAGCAGGCTTCGGAATTCGCGGCCACTCTGGATGGCCTCCACATAATCCTTGTTCTTCGGACCACGCCCTTTCCAGCGGGTGAACACCTGGTCCCAACCGATCTCGCCCTCATCGAAGAGCCAGCGCTTCGCCGTCTCGTCGTACTCACATGGGAACGGGTATTCGAGCGCAAACTGCTGCTGATCCTCATCCCAGTGTGCCGGGACCTCGATGCCGATCGACTCGCAAAGAGGAACGGTAGCGCTCATCCAGGCCTGGCGGAGCTCGTCGTTGGTCATGCCCTTGAGCCGGTACTCCAACTGGCCTGAATGGCGCTTCATGCCATCTGGAAGACCGAACCACTCGACCGCCATCGGGAACATCCAGTCGACAGCCGCCTGGACCTTCTCCTTAGCCTGGCCGCCTGCGGCCGAGAGACGCTTCATCCACATCTCGCCGTGGCGAAGATGGAACGTCTCCTCCTGGTCCACCTTGACCAGCGCGCGCTTAAGCGGGCCATACGAGGTGTGTTTGAATACATCGCCCAGTAAGGTTATGCCGGCCCTGTCGTAGAGACCATTGGCGACGACCATCTCGGCCCAGTTATCGAGCGGATGGTCAAAGCCGTATGGGTGCTTGAACTGATGCGGCTCACGGCCGTACACGAGGTCCTCCTTGCTCATCCCAAGATCCTCCAGCAGGCGGTACGCGATGTTCGCGTGCGCCAGTTCGTCCTGGATGATAGCCGTGGCGGACACCATGGTGTTCGTGGAAGGGGCGTCCCTGGCCGCACCGAAATACGCGGGCGCCGAAATGAGCTCCGTATCGGCCTGGACCAGCAGCTGCACTATAAGGGCGCTGCGATACCCCTCGGTCATCTCTTCGGGGTACTCGACCATGAAGCCGCTCTGTACCTTTTCCTTCAGCTCCTCATCACTGTATCTCGGCATCATGAGTACCTATCTTCCCCTGAAATCAATTGAGGCCGCTATCGACGGAGTTCACGCTACTCCCTTACGAAGTTGTTCCCGCTGCACCTCGAATACGAACTTGGCGATCTCGTTGCGCTCGGCGACACTGAGGTCGAGGAACTCGACGGCCACCCAGTAGCGCGGTTTCCCCTGCGGCGTCTGCAATCTGCCGGTCCGCACGACCCGCCCCTTGTAGTCGCGGACAACGTCGTCAGGGAAATGCACCTTCACCTTCAACAGGGTTTGGGCCCTGGGCGCTTCCTCCAGGATTACCCGCATCCCGCCACCGCTCAGGTCGGCTGTGTTACCAACTACCCTCCGGCGCTTGCCGGTCTCAGGGTTCGGGTACGCCACTTCGGTCTCGAGAAGGCAGTCTATCCGGACGAAATTGCGGCGTTGAATGCGTTCCGCGATCTCCGGCCAATCCAGACGCAGGCCCGCTTTATCACTCGACAAACCGCGAACCACCGAAGTGAATCGACGAATGCCGTTCGGCAACGTGATATCTATGATCACCTCGTCACCGGTATGGATTGCTGCCGCGTCCTCCGCACCGAGCGGAGCGGCTATTACCATCGACTGGTCCTCGACGAAATCGAGCACCGAGCTGGCGAATGCAAAGGGTTCTCCGCCGCGCTCTATAGAGACGGAGATCGGCATCATACAACGGAAGAATGGGGGCATAGGCGGAAAGATAACGGGCCGCGCCAGAGCATGCTGCAGCTCAGTTCGTTCGAACGCTCGATCCGGGTGGATTCTACCACTTCGCGGCGGTGGTAGTCAACCCGGCGAGTGCTCACAAGGCCTTGAACGACGTCGATTTCGGCGATACGTTCAGCACCTTGACCGCCGTCTGCCGGAATCACTCCAGCGAACCTCATGCCGCGGAATACCGTACCAGAGAAATTCGACGCTCTCGTCATCGGGAGCGGCTTCGGCGGCTCGATGGTCGCCCACTCCCTGGTCGGAGCGGGTGCCCGGGTGCTCATGTTGGAGCGCGGCGATTGGGTTGAGCGCGGACCCGAGAACTGGGCCGCGGACGGGGCGTTCCTCCTCACGCGGCACTACACGAAAGAGACTCCGTACCGCGTGCTTCAATCGCGGCGCTGGGAGGAGCAGGGCATCTGCGCGTGCGTGGGCGGACCCTCGGTGTTTTACGGCGGTGCATCTTTTCGTTACCGCGAACAGGACTTCACGCCTCGACCCGATATAACGGCGGGATCAGGTGCCGAGTGGCCGATAGACTATGCCGATCTTGCCCCTCACTACACGGAGGCCGAGCGTCTTCTCGGGGTCGCGGGTCGTGCGGGTGACGACCCCACCGAGCCGCCGCGCTCCGGACCCTACCCGGCAGCACCGGCACCTATCGCCACCACATCGCGGAGGATCGCGGACGCCGCTCGCGGTCTGGGCCTGCATCCGTTCAGAATCCCCCTGGCAATCAGCTCGCAGGCCGAGGGTGAAGGTGGCTGCGTCGCGTGCACCACATGCGACGGGTTCGCGTGCGCGGTAGGCGCCAAGAACGATCTGGCGACGCGGGTACTGCCGGACCTCCTTGCCAGGGGCCTCGAACTCCGGCCGAATACGGTGGTGGTGCGTCTGCTCACAGAGGGGGGGAAAGCTGTTGGAGTGGAGTGCTTCGATAAGGCGAAGAATGCGCGCGTTGTACACAGGGCTGATCGGGTCATCCTCGCGGCCGGCGCGTTGGCCTCGCCGCACCTTCTCCTGAGCTCCGGACTGGAGCGTATGAGCACCGCGCCACAAGCGGTAGGTCGCTACCTGATGCGACACTGCAATGCGATGATATATGGGGTGTTCCCACGACCGCCCGATCCCGCCAACGAACATCACAAGCAGATCGCCATTCAGGATTTCTACTTCGGCACGGGCTCGGGCGACTCCGCGCGGAAGCTGGGTAATATCCAGCAGGTGATGACACCGCCGGTCGGTCTCGTACGCGCTATGCTCCCACCGGGGATCGGCCATGTGGCAGCCCGCCTCGTGCCGCTGCTTACCGGGCTCCTGGTTATAGCCGAGGATCAGCCGCGCGCCGCTAATGGCGTGGAGATCGACAGATCGCGCACCGACTCGTTCGGGTTGCCGGGCCTGCGGGTAACGCATCGGTACTCCGCGCGCGATCTCAAAGCACGCCGCGCCCTCGCACGCGAAGCCAAAAAGATACTGCGCGCCGCTGGCGCACGCTTGACCGTGACCTGGAACGTGAACACATTCTCGCACGCTGTGGGCACCGTCCGCTTGGGAGCTGATCCCACCACCGCCCCCCTCGACGAGAATTGCGCCTTTCGCGGTGTCGAGAACCTGTACGTGGTCGACGGCAGCTTTATGCCGACCTCTGCGGGGCTTAATCCCAGCCTTACCATCGCGGCAAATGCGCTGCGGGTGGGGAAGGGGATAGGGGAATTTTGAATTTTGAGTTTTGAGTTTAACGGCTCCTGTAGATTGTCGCTCCGCGTTCTTCGCGCGCTCTACCGGTAAAAGTTGACCGCGGAGGCGCGGAGGCGCGGAGAAACGGGGTTACAAGCTTTTCGGTGAACGGGAACCGTAACGGTCGTTAGTTTGAGGGGGTAATGCAGAGATAGGTTTCACGCTCCGGATATGGTTTCTGGATTATAGAATGGTGAGCTAAATAAGACGAAATCGCCTGGAGTACCTCCGCGCCCTCCGCGACTCCGCGGTTAACTGAACCGCGCAGCAAAACTGCAAATCCATAAGAAATCAGCGTTCCCATAATTCACAATTAAAAATTTAAATTTCAAAATTCCCCCAACCGGTCTCGCGTTTATAGGCTGTGGCAACGCTACACGGATGCACAGCAGGACACTGCGCGGGATTGACGGGCTGGAGCGGTATTACGCCAGTCGATCCGGGGAGCGCGCGGCGAGCTTCAACGAGAAGCTGGGTGGAAGCGGTGCGTTCGGGTCATATGAGGCGGCGATGGCGGATGAGCGGATAGATGTGGTGCTGGTCGCTACCCCACCTGCATCTCATCTCGAGCTGGTACTCGCGGCGTTGGATGCCGGGAAGCACGTAATAGTAGAGAAACCGCCGTTTCTGCGATCGACCGATTTCCACGACGTACGGGAGGCCGCGCGCCGCGCCGGTCGCCGTGTTTACGTGGCTGAGAACTACTACTACAAGCCTATCCTGGAAAAACTTCGCGAGCTGATCGGCGAGGGTGTTATCGGCGAGGTCAGGATCCTCTCGATAAACGCATTGAAGCGCCAGGAGACGGGTGACTGGCGGGATCATGAGGAGCTGGCGGGCGGCGGTGCGCTGTACGAGGGCGGCATCCACTGGGTGAGCTTCATGGCGAGCCTGGGCCTGCCTGTATCGGCAGTCCAAGGCTTCCGGCCGGGTGTGGGTGGCGAAATGGAGAAGAGCATGCTCGTGGTTTTCACGTACGGGCAGGGTGCCGTCGGCACCCTTTACTATTCATGGGAGATAGGATCGCCGCTCAAAGGGCTTCGGCTTTCGACGATCTACGGCAGTGAGGGCACCATAACGTTCGAGTCCAATGGCCTGCTGCTGGTGGTGCGCGGCAAGCGCAAGCGACTGATGATGCCCGATCCCGGCGACCTGCTCGGGTACAAAGCAATGTTCAGGGACTTCCTGGGGTCGCTGCACGGTAACCACGAGCCGCGCTTCACGCTGGAGATGGCGAGGCGCGACCTGGAGCTGGTGGAGGACGTTTACGAGTCATTACAAAATGGAGACGGATCTTGAATCTTGTCGTCGCAGGCATTATAGGGCTGATCGCCGGAGCGCATACCTCCACGTGGGGCATGTACAAGGATGCGATTCACGAAGGTTTTACCTGGCCGAAATATTTCCGGAGCATAGTCGTCGGTGCCATTGTCGCACTTGTGTGGCAGGCCGCAACGGGTATGGAGCTGGATGGTGCCGGAGATATGGTGGTTTTCTTCGGAATTGTATACGCCACGGAGCGCCTGCTCCTGGAGCTTTGGAAGGGATACATTCGCGAAGAGGATCAGTCCAAGTACTTCATCCCCATGCAATTTGGGGTTCTTGGCAAGCCCATCAAGAGCCGGCCGATCCGGTGGGCCGTGCTGGTCGGAGTCGTGGCCGTCATCCTGCTCTGCGGATGGGGTGTCTATGCTCTGCAGCGCAGCCGTCCCGACCTGCCGGCATGGCTTGTCTTGCTTACCATCGGCACCATCGGAGGATGGCTCACAGCTTTCGGAGGTGCGTGGAAAGATGCGCCGGTGGAAGGATTCGAGACATTCAAGTTCTTCCGGAGTCCAGGCATAACCTTCGCCTGGGCCGTCCTGCTGGCCTTCTTCACAGACAACTGGTTCTACCTGGGGATCGGCGCCGCGGGCTACGCGGTGGCCACGATAGAAACTTACAAGACTTTCTTCTTCCCCAATAAACCGCGAGGAAAGTTCGCTGGAAAACCCATCCTCTTCCCGGACCTGCTCCGCCGTCGCTACTACTTCGTCCCGCTCTACGTCGCCATCTGGATGGCCATCATCGCCGCCATCGTGATCGGCTTTACCTCGCCGCGCCAGGGCCTCATCGGGTGACGACGAGTGCGAGTGCGAGGTGCGAGGTGCGAGGTGCTGGGGCGCTCCCGGCTGTTGACCGATGACCGATGACCTATGACCCCCTCACACCTTGCTATTCGGAGTCTCCACGACCTCTGTGCCATCCGGCTGAGCAATAATGCTCATGTCCCCAAATATGTTGGGGGCTTCCGGCTGGAGCGTGCGGAGGACCGCGACGGCCAGCTTACGTATCTCCACGTCCGCACCGCCGCTGCCGCGCATCTCGATGAAGTGGCGCCAGGAGCGGGCGTTGCCCGTCACGACTATCTTGGTTTCGGCCGAGTTCGGCAGCACGGCACGCGCTGCTTGCCGTGCCCGCTTCTTTCTCGTTGTCGCCTTGCCTTCGGTACCTATCTTGGCAGCGAGCTCGTCCAGGAGCTCGCGGTACGACTGGAGTGAGCTCTCGCACCCAGCGAGCCATATATCGTAGGCGGGCGTATCAGGATCGATCTCGGGAGGCAGTACGAACGCGATGTCGGATTCGTCCACATACCGCTGGCTGAGCTGCGAAAAAGCGAAGCCGGCGCGGTGGCGTACGAGCTCGTGCGTGAGCGATCGGCTGACGCCCTCCAGAAGCAGGCCCCAGACGGCATGTTCCAGAACGCTCCCGTGCTTTACATTGAGGATATTGGCTAGATACGACTCGTTTGTCGTACGACCGCCGATGGTGCGGTGACCCCCCTCGAGTCCGGCATCCTCGCCGAACGAGAGGTAGCAGAGTCGTCCGGCGAATTCAGTCAGCGCCTGACCCGGTACGTCGCTGTCGCTCTCCCAGCGGATGTGCTCGGGAACGATGAACTCCTGCCGCGACAGAAGTGTAACGCGTGGCTCACGAATGATCTGCAAGGGGATGTCTCCGGGTCCGGGTTGAAGTTGGGTAAATAGTATCGCGTGTGGGGGCGGGGAACAAGGAACTGGGGCTATCAGCTAACAGCTATCAGCTATCAGCCTTAGACTCGGCGGGGCCCGTGGCGGTTGGCCATGAGCTGCGCCGGCCGACCCGCAGGCTTTCTGAATCCGCTTACTTTGAGCTGATAGCTGATAGCTGATAGCTTATTAGATCTATGCGCATCATCTCATTCCTCTCCAGCGCCACCGAAATCGTCTTCGAGCTGAACCTCGAACGCCACCTCGTTGGCATTTCGCACGAATGCGACTATCCGCCGGCGGCGCTCGAGCTGCCGCGTGTCAGCCGGCCGCGATTCGATCCGGCGGGGTTGAGTAGTGGCGAGGTCGACGCGGCGGTGCGCCGCTGTATGGAGGAGTATGGCAGTGTATACGAGGTAGATACGGCACGGGTGCGCGAACTTCGGCCCGACCTGGTCCTCACCCAGGCTGTTTGTGAGGTCTGCGCGGTGCCTACGGGCTCAGTGGCCGAAGCTGTCGGAGACATGGAGCGGCCACCGGCCGTTCTCTCGCTCGACGCACATACCTTAGACGGTATACTCGGCACCGTTCAGCAGGTTGCCGATGCGGCAGATGCGTCCGCCGCTGGCGCCGCCGCGGTGAGCCGTCTGCGAGCCCGGAGTGATGCGGTGCGCGAAAAAGTGGCCGGCCGGGCTAGACCGCGCACCCTCATGCTGGAGTGGGTGGACCCACCGTTCGTGCCGGGTCATTGGGTTCCGGAGATGGTGGATATTGCCGGTGGCGAGAACCTTCTGGGATCGGCCGGCGAGCGTTCGATCCAGGTGGGGTGGGATGCTCTCACCGGCCTCGACCCCGATTGCCTCCTGCTCGGCCAGTGTGGCTACGACCTGGCGCAGGCGCGTGAGGACGCCGACAGCCACAGGGCCAGGCTGCGCAGCATCGCTGGGACAACTATTGAATCTGGCGCGGCGTGGTTGCTGCACAGCGCCTACTTCAGTCGATCGGGCCCCCGCGTCTTCGACGGGGTCGAGGTCCTCGGCCACATCCTTCATCCCGAGGCGGTCGACGCTCCGCTCGCGGGGCGCGCAGAGGCGTGGACCTGAGCCCCGGTTGTCGCGTGCCCCGGGATAACCCGACAATCCACAACCACTCTGAACTTCATGCGTTTCTTCTCCACGCGCACCCACGGTCTTCTGGACTTCGTCGTCGCGGTCATCCTGATGGGATCGCCATGGCTCCTGGGGTTCGCCAACGGCGGTCCGCAAGCAAACGTTCCAGTCCTGGTCGGAATAGCGATAATCGTGTATAGCCTGTGTACGGATTACGAGTCCGGCGCCCTGCGGCGCATCCAGGTGCCGGTGCACCTGTGGCTGGATGCGGGAGCAGGCTTGGTGCTGATCACCTCACCGTGGCTATTCGGGTTCGATCAGCAGGTGTGGGTACCACACGTCGTAATGGGCGTCGGCACCATCGTCATAGCCTTCTTCAGCAACACCATTCCATCGTACGAGAGGCGCGGATGACTACCGCGGCCGCGCAGCCTGGCTTCCATGCTTACGCATGCTTGCCATCGGGGGTTCACGGGATATCTCGCGAAAAAGCTACTAAGCTAATGCGCGAGTCGACCGGAACGGCGCCGGTCGAGAGCGAGGCAAAGCCTGTAATCTGGATCGACCTCTCGAACCCGGGCGAGGCCGAGGCGGCGTACCTCAGAGAAGAGCTCGGTTTTCACCCGCTAGCTGTGGAAGATTGCATTCGCGGCCGTCAACGACCGAAGCTCGACAGATACCACGGTTACTTTTTTCTCGTGGCGTACTCGGCAGGTATCAACGAGGAACGCAAGAGGATGGCACTCAACGAGTTCCACCTTTTCCTCGGCGCCAACTACATAGTAACCGTGCACGACCACAGGGTGGACGAGGTCAAGAACATCGTCGCCCGCTGGCGTACCGATCCGCGAATTTTTCGAGATGTTGGGAGCCTTGCGCACGCACTCCTCGATTCCATAGTCGACGACTATTTCCCGGTACTCGAGCATTATTCCGAATCTGCGGAGCTCCTCGAGGCGTCGGTATTCGACATGTCGGCACGCGGCAATATGCAGAAGATCCTGGGGCTCAGGCACGAGCTAGTGCTCCTGCGGCGCGTTGTGGCCCCTATGCGGGACGTAGTTAGCAGCCTGGTTCGACGGGACCTGCCGTTTCTCCGGCCCGAGCTCCTGCCGTATTTTCAGGATGTGCACGACCATTGTGTGCGCGTAACGGAAGAGATAGACGCACTTCGTGAGATTCTCGCCGCACTCCTGGACGCGCAGCTCTCGAACGCTTCCAACAGGCTCAACCAGACTCTCCGGATAATGACCGCCTGGTCGATAATCCTCATGTCGATGACTCTGGTGGCGGGCATTTACGGGATGAACTTCGACTTCATGCCGGAGCTCGGGTGGCGCTGGGGGTATTTCGGCGCGCTCGCCTTGATGGCTGTGATCGGCGGCAGCCTCGTAGCATTCTTCCGACGTTGGGACTGGCTCTGACCCGCCCGGCACAATTCCGGGTGGCTGCGTGTATAAAATCCAACAGAAACCTCCTCATCAACCGTCGCCGTTCGCCCATGAAATCCATGATCCGTCATGGAGCGCTGGTTCTCCCTGCGCTCCTGCTGACCACGCTTGCGTCCACCTCTGCCACCGCCCAGTCCACAACCGCTGTGGAGCCGGCCGCATTCGAGCTCACAGTCGCCAACATCATGCGCGGCGAGGATCTGGTGGGACGCTCGCCTGACGACATCCGCTGGTCGGTGGATTCTCGCGAGCTCTTCTTCCGCTGGCGTCAGCCGGAGAGTACGGATACTACCACGCATCTTTATCGTGTGGCGGCCGACGGCGGCGAGCCCCGGATGGTACCCGACTCTCTGGTGGAGCACGCGGTGCCCGCGCGCGGTGGAAGGTGGTCGTCAGATCGTTCGCATCGTGCGGAGATTCGCGGTGGCGATGTTTACGTGGTCAGCAGGCGCGGCGATATACGCCGGATGACCGCTACGCCCACGCGCGAGCGGTCGCCACACCTCTCGCCCGACGCTTCGACTGTTTATTTCATGTCAGGAAGCAATGTATTCGCCATGGATATGGACGGCGGGCCACTGCGGCAGCTTACAGACATCCGTACGTCCGACGAGCCGGAGGAGCGCGAGAGCGAGGGGCAGCGCGCATTCCTTGAAGCGCAGCAGGAGGAGCTCTTCGCGGTAATCCGCGACGAGCTCGCGGAGGAAGCCCACGAGGAGGCCGTCGACTCGATGCGTCGCGAGGTGAAGCCCTTGTACATAGGCGAGGACGGTTCGCTCAACTCCGCGGAGGTTTCACCGTCCGGCCGCTATGTGCTGCTTGCCATCTCGGAGGACGCGGACACCAAACGAACAATAGTTCCGGATTACGTCACTGCGACGGGCTATACCGAGGACCTGAATGCCCGCTCGAAGGTTGGCGACGCGCGCGAGGGTCAGCGCTCTGCGATTCTGGACCTCGAGACGGGCGACTTTACCTGGATCGAGGTGGAACCGGCGGATCAGGAACGCTCTCTCATCCCAATGGGCTGGGGGCCGAACAGCGATCGTGCGCTCGTAATGGGCCTGACCGCCAATAATGAGGACCGCCGGCTCTACGTCGTGGACTCATCGGGCGCGGTCACCCTTATCGACCATCTCCACGATGACGCGTGGGTAGGTGGCCCCGGCCTCTACACCATGGGCTGGCTGCCGGATGGCGACAGGATCTATTTCGTCTCCGAAAGGAGCGGTTTCGCGCATCTCTATACCGTGCCCGCGACGGGCGGAGAAGCGACGGCTCTCACCGCTGGCGACTGGGAAGTCACCGACGTACAGCTCTCGCTGAACGGCGAGACCTTCTACCTGACGACCAGCGAGATCCATCCGGGCGAGCGCCAGCTATACACGCTGTCGGCCGAGGGCGGTGAGCGAGTCCGGATCACCTCCATGGACGGGTGGAACGAGTCGCTGGTATCTCCCGATGGTGAGAGCGTCGCTGTACTCCACTCGCGTGGTAATCAGCCGCCAGAACTCTTCCTGCGCGAAACGGACCGGGGTTCGGATCCCGAGCAGATCACCCTGTCGACCACCGCGGAGTTCAGGGCAGGTCCGTGGATCCGCCCGGAGATAATCGAGTTCACCGCCCGCGACGGTGTGGAAGTGCCGGCGCGCATATTCCGACCGGAGGATCTCGGTGCCGAGCCTAACGGCGCCGCGGTACTGTTCGTCCACGGTGCTGGCTATCTCCAGAATGTCCACCACGGATGGAGCTCGTACTACCGCGAGTACATGTTCCATCACCTCCTGGCCTCGCGCGGCTACACGGTCCTGGACGTGGACTACCGCGGCTCGTCAGGCTACGGGCGCGACTGGAGAACCGCGATTTATCGCTATATGGGCGGGAAGGACCTCACCGATTTCGTGGATGCGGCGGGCTACCTGGTGGAGAATGAATCCATTGATCCCGATCGGATAGGCCTCTACGGCGGATCCTACGGGGGATTCATAACGCTGATGGCGATGTTCACGGAGCCCGACGTCTTCGCGGCCGGCGCAGCGCTCCGGTCGGTGACCGACTGGGCCCACTACAACCATGGGTATACGAGCAATATCCTGAATGAACCGCAGGACGACGGGGAGGCGTATCGCCGCTCATCGCCCATCTATTTCGCCGAGGGGCTCGAGGGCCACCTCCTGATTGCGCACGGGATGGTCGATACCAACGTGCACTTTCAGGATGTCGTGCGACTCGTGCAGCGCCTCATCGAGCTTGGAAAAACCGATTGGGAGCTGGCGGTATACCCCGCCGAGGGACACGGCTTCGTGCGGCCGGAATCATGGACCGACGAGTATCGGAGGATCCTTGAACTGTTCGAAACCACCATCGGTTCTACCGCGCAGCGTTGAGAACGGATGTTGCGGATAGGGGTGGTGAGTAGCGAGTAAGAAACCGCGGCCAGAGGAGGCCGATAAGAGAGAGGGGAGGGCTGATGAACCGGATCGCAGAAGACGGAGGATCACTCCCCCAACCCGAAGGTCCGTTCTCGGACGCTGAGGCTTTGGAGCTGCTGATGGCGTACCGAAAGGACCCATCAGATCTGCCGTGCCCACTCTGCGGTCCGAGCACCATCGAAGTACTGGCCTTCATAGAGCCGGACATCGATCCCAATGGTTTTGCCTCGGTTACCGACCCCGAGGGTGACTACGCGGCCGCGCTGTACTGCCATACCTGCCATCGCGCGATAGGGATTCTGGCCGGAGCCGTGCCGGGCGAATAGCAGCCGCGCGTCACCTTCGCGTCGTCAGCGTTCCGTCCAGCAATTTCATAGGCCCGAACGAAGGCTGCCCCAGCACACCCGCATCCAGAGTAGCGGTTCCATTCAATTGATAGCCGACTTCGCCCTCCCTGCTTACGGCTTGTGACAGCACGTCAGCCAGATTCGGGAGGTTGGCGAAACTTATGGCTATGTCCAGCGGGATGATGGTGTCTCCCGCAACCGGAAGCGGGAGCCCCAGTGGAAAGCTTACATCGGCGGCCTGCGTTCCCTCCAGCAGCAGGTTCCCCGTCAGCCGCGACAGCACGACGCTGAACGGATTCGGGTTGGACACCTCGGCCCATAGCCGAATCGATGCTCCGCCGAGCGGCCGCTCCAGTGACGGTGGGAGCAAGCGTAATTCTGCCTGCTGACCCTGTGCAATGGCGAAACCTGGTGCCTGAACGGCCGCAAGCGCGCCGAGCGAGCTGCATCCAGAGACGGCGACAGCGCTCAGAACGAGGGTGGCACGTCGGAAAGACAGCATAGCAGAAACTCCGGAGAGGGCGAATGGGGTTAGTCGGGGGGGTGGTGTGCAACGGGTGTGCCGGAGTAGGGGCGGGCCTCGTGCCCGCCCAATCCGGGCACCCACGAGGGGTGCCCCAACAGTATCACGGCGTACGAAACTCGTCGGCACTGAAGCGGCGGCCGGTTATTGCGATGGCGGCATCTCCGGCTAGCCAGAGGAACACGCCTGTCGTTTCCAGCGGCGTTTTTAAGGTCAAAGGATCTTCCTTCGGGTACGCCGCGGCGCGCATCTCCGTGCGCATGGCGCCAGGATCGACCACGTTTACCCGCACTCCGCTCCCATCCAGCTCCGTGGCGAGGTTGAAGGAGAGGCGTTCAAGCGCGGCTTTCGATACCGCGTACGCGCCCCATTCCTCGCGTTCGCCGTGGGCGGCTCCGGAAGAAACATTGATGATCGAGCCGCCCCGGGCGCTCCGCATGAGCGGAATGACTGCGGCGGACACTATGAGGGCGCCGGTGAGGTTCACATCGATGACCTCACGCCAGCGGTCGAGCGGGTACGTTGATAGTGGTACGCGCGGCCCCAGAAGCGAGGCGTTGTTGATGAGCACGTCAGGGCAACCGAGAGTCCTTTCCGTCGACTGAGCCCATTCCCCCACAGCGGTTTCGTCGGTCACGTCGAGCGCGGCGGTGAGGCATACGCCGCCGTCTCTCCGCACCGAGTCAGCGATCTCCTCCAGCCGATCGCCATTTCGCGCACAGATGGATACCCTTGCGCCGGCTCGTGCGAACTGCCGCGCCAATGCCTCGCCGAGTCCGCGCGACGCGCCGGTTATCATCACCGTCCGATCGGCCAGTCCAGACATCTCCGACCCCTTCGCTGAGTAGTTTGTCAGCACGCGCGGCCGCTATGCGAGGCCGCCTGAGCTGGAATAGATAGTGCAGGTTCAGGTGGCCTCCCGCAATGGACCGACGAAGGGCTCCGGGAGCGCAAGAAACCGAAACAGGGAGGCGAGAATGGCGGCCGAGACAACGACGCAGAATAGACCTGGCTCAGCGACGACCGCGGAGGTGCTGGAAGGGCTGAACGACCTTCTCCAGCTGGACCACGACGCGGTAGGCGCGTACGAGATCGCAATAGCCAAGCTGGACAACCGCGAGTACGCGAGCCAGATAAGGGGATACAAACGAGACCACGAGCGGCATATCAAGAACCTCAACGAGATGATTGTCTCGCTGGGCGGGACCCCGAAGAACGAGCCGCACGGTACCGGTCCTCTCAAGCAGGCATTGCAGGGTCTTGGTGCCGTGGCCGGCGACAAAGGCGTTCTCGTGGCCTGGCGCGCCAACGAGCTACAGGTGCGGACCCGCTACGACCGGTACGCGGCCGAGGCCAATTCGTGGCCACCAGCGGTCAAGCGCCTGGTGGATGAGAATGCGCTTGACGAGGAGGGCCACTACCGATGGGTAGCCGAACTCCTGGAATCGCTCGGAGTCGGTTCAGGCGAGGGCGCTGAGATCCACCTGGCGGACAAGGCCCGCGAAGAGAGCGCGGCGCTGCGGCACAGAGCCCGCGGATACGGAAACGACATCGAAACGCGGATGAAGGCGGAGCCCGCTCAGACATTGCTCGCCAGTTTCGCCGTGGGGTTTATCATCGGTAGGATCTTACGTTAAAAGGGGAATGATGAGCAACGAGATCAGGGTCCGCGAGACCCCGCCCGACCCGGACCGGGCGAGAGCCGAAATCGAGAACACGCGGGCACGTATGTCGGAAACCATCGATGAAATCGAAGGGGTTCTGGTGCGGAAGAAAGCCAGGATCCAGGATAGGATGGACGTACTCGCCGTAGCACGGGAGAAGCCTATGCAGAGCATAGCTATAGCCCTGGGCGCAGGAATCCTGGCTGGGTTGATAACGGGCGGGGGCGGCAATAATCATTCACTCGAGGACGAGCACGATACAAGCGAAGGCGACCTCTGGGAGCAGAGGGCCGCCGAATGGGAGAACCGCGCGCGGCGGCTCCTGCGGATCGCGCAGGAACAGGAGCAGGACCTCAACTTCATGTATCACCAGAGCAGTAATGGCGCCGCGCGCGACGACCGCGAAGGCAGGCTTGGCCGGCTCCGCGACGGGGTGTTGGAGAACGTTGGTGGATACGTCTCCAGCGCACTGCGGCAGCTGACCGACCGGTAGCTTCCTCCTCCTGTCCCCCAGGCCCGTTTCGATCTATGTTCTGGCTCATTCTGTCTGTTCTGGCGATCATCGCTGCCGCCGTTATCGGCTTGCGACGCAGGCGGTACACAGGGATGGAAGATGAGCCGTGGCGCGCTTCGCTCGGAGACGACGAGCCGCTGGACATGGACGAGATCCGCAAGGCCGAGGAGGAATGGAATGACTGGGATTCTGATGAGGACGAGCCCTGGACGCCGTAGCCAGTGCCGTTGACGATAACGCGGCGCGGGGTGGCCGCCGGTGTTCTGGTCCTTGTCATAGCCGCTGTTTGCGTTCGACTGGGCTTCTGGCAGCTGGACCGGCTCGAGCAGCGGCGCGCGGACAACGCCACACTTACCAGAACGCTGTCGCGACCTGTACAGAGCCTGGACTCAGTCGCAGCTCGCAAGCTCGCGGCTGACCCGGAATCGTTCCTGAATCGCCGTGTGACCATCAGCGGCAGCTATATTCCCGGCGCCGAAATCCTGCTGCGGGGTCGGGCTCGCAATGGACGACCGGGCGTCCATCTCGTAGCCCCCTTTCATATTCAGAGTACCGACGCCGCTATCCTCGTAAACCGAGGGTGGCTACCAGCGCCGGACGCCGCTTCGGCCGACCCACGGCCGTACGCCGCTACCGGCCAGCTTGAAATTTCCGGAATCGTTAAACCGATCGAGGCACACGACGAAGAACCTGTTCCCGCTGAGCTCGACGTGAATGGGACGAAAGTTTCCACCTTCCAGCGCCTCGACACACGCCTTCTTCAGTCGCGTTCGCCGCATCGCCTGCTACCCGTCGTATTTCAGCAGCTCACCGATCCCGAACCAACAGCGCCTCCCTATCCGGTGGAAATCCCCGAACTGGATGAAGGCCCACATCTCGGCTACGCCTTCCAGTGGTTCAGCTTCGCCGTGATAGCGGTCGTCGGCTTTCTCGTCATGGTATTGCGCAGAGGATCACAGGGGTCCTGATTGCGGGATAGGGGGTGTACATCTTGCATACTTCTCAATTTCTCCCGCCGCCCGGAGCGGGTAGGTATCAACAGGAACAAGGAGGTAATGCATGGCAAATTATGGAAGGGACTTCTACCGAAATGCGCCCGGCCGCTGGGGCGCCGCTGAGGACCGCGGAGCATTCAATCGCGGCGAGCCAGCCTACGGCTACAGGAGCGGTGGGTACGGCGAATCGGCCGGTTACGGCGGCATGCGCTCGGACGGCTACGGCAGCCGCTGGGACCAGTTCCCGGGCGAAGAGGGCTGGTATGGCGGTGCCTACGACCGCGGCTATCGCGGCGTCGGGCCGGTGTACGACGAATCATACCGAAGGGGCGGTTACGGCGGCTACGCGGCCCAACCCGCGCAGGAGGGCTACGGCTGGGCGGGCAGCGGCGATGTCTGGGGAGGCTCCACAAATAACCGTAGCTGGAACAATCGACAGAGTGGAATACGTGCGGCGGATATCATGACCGAAGATCCGCAGACGGTGTCGCCCGACGACACGATCATGGACGTGGCGAAGAAGATGAAGTCGCTGAACGTGGGGATAATCCCGGTCGTCGAGGATCAGAAGAACAAGCGTTTGAAGGGGGTCATCACCGACAGGGATATTGCTGTTCGGGCAGTTGCCGAAGGCAAGGACGGTAAGGCCAAGGTGAGCGACTGCATGACTTCCGATGTCGAGACGTGCAACAAGAACGACAGCGTTGAGAGCGTGCTCGAGCTGATGAAGCGCGAGCGGGTCAGGCGCGTTCCCATAACGGACCGGGAGGGCCGGTTGGTCGGGATAATCGCGCAGGCGGACCTGGCCGTGGACTTCGGCGAGAGTCGACCTGACCGCGAGTGGATGGTGGAGGACACCATCGAGAGGATATCGGAGCCGGCGAGCCCCAAGCGCGGCACACGCGGAGCCGCTGCGAGGGCCTAGCTCCCAGCCCAGCGCCTCAGCGCTAGCGACGTGTTCGCACCACCGAATCCGAATGAGTTGGAGAGTGCGACCTCGACTTCGGCTTTACGGGCGGTGCCGGGCACGTAATCGAGGTCACACAGAGGATCCGGGTCGGTGAGGTTGATGGTGGGCGGCACGATGCCGTCGCGCATGGCGAAGATGCTCAGCCCCGCCTCGATCGCTGCGGTAGCACCGAGCGCGTGGCCCAGCATAGACTTAGTCGAGGATACCATCAGGTTGTCCGCGTGTGCACCGAAGATCGAACGTATAGCACGCGTCTCCGCCACATCCCCCAGGGGTGTGGCGGTCGCGTGTGCGTTTATGTAGCCCACCTGTTCCGGCGCGAGATCGGCACCTTTGAGGGCGCGCTTCATTGCGAGCGCCGCCCCGGCACCATCCTCGTGCGGCGCTGTCACGTGGTGAGCGTCCGAGCTCATGCCTATCCCGCCCACTTCCGCCAGAATTTCCGCACCGCGCTGGTGTGCCGACTCCAGCGACTCCAGAATCAGAATCCCCGCGCCCTCACCGTGAACAAAGCCGCTCCGCCTGGCATCGAACGGCCGCGAAGCTGTCTCGGGCGAGTCGTATTCGCTGGCCAGCGCGCGCGCGGCGTGGTACCCGGCAAATGAGAGCTCGGTAATGGCCGCCTCCGCGCCGCCAGCGATCATCATCCGGGCGTCGCCGCGCCGGATGATGTGGTATGCGTCGCCGATGGCGTGGTTGCTGGTTGCGCACGCGGAAACGGTGGCATAATTGGGCCCCATAGCTCGCGTGCGCATAGCCACCTGGCCCGCCGCCAGGTTGATTATGCTGGCTGGGATGAAGAAGGGCGATATCCGGCTGGCCCCCCGCTTTGCCATGGTCTCGGCGGTCTCCATGATGAATCCGAGGCCGCCGATTCCAGAGCCTATAATTACACCCGTTTCCTCGCCATCGGGTACCGGCGATAGCCCCTCGAAGCCCGCGTTGCGCAACGCTTCCTCGGCTGCTACAAGCGCGTACTGGATGAAGAGATCTATACGTCGGAGTTCTTTGCGGTCCAGAAGCCCATCGGGCGAGAAGTTCTTCACCTCACCCGCTATGCAGACGGCGGCTGGAAGCTCGTCGCTCTGGAAACGCGTGAGCGGTCCGACCCCGGACCGCCCCTGAACCACATTCTGCCACGTTTCCGTGGCTGTATTCCCCAGCGCCGTGATCATCCCGACGCCAGTGACGACAACACGATGACTCAAACCTCTATCCTTTTTGTCCTGGACTGGTGCGGCGGCCCGATGGCAGCGGCGCAGGCTGCCTGGGCCGATCGGTGGGGTTCAGGCTGAGACGCCCTCGAGCAGGTAGTCGATCACTTCTCTCGCGGTGTATCGGGTACGATCGCCCACGAAAGCGCTGATGGTCTTCAGGTCGTCGCCGCTCGTTACCAGCGGCTTCTCGACCTCACCGCCATCACGGACCTGACCGAAGCCGATGTCCGCCATGAGCGCATTGCAGAGGCACTTCCGGCCGGTCGTGTCCTCTATCTCGCCCTGTTTCTTTACGTATGTATCAACGGGCTCGGCGGGACAGCGATAGCCGATTCTGCCGCCCTCCATGCGGTACGCAGTACGCAGGTAGCCGAGATCGCACACGCGCTCGCGTGCCTGATATACCGCCTCGCTGGATATACTGCCGTCCAGCTGAACCACCTTGAACGGGAAGCCGGTGGGCGATGCGCGGAAATCCGTCAGGATGTCCAGAGGTTTCTCCTTCGACTCGCTCAGCACGCGATCCTTGTGGTCTTCACGCAGCCCGGACTCCTCGCAGTAGGCGAAGAGTGTGCCGACCTGTACGCCGGCGCCGCCAGCCGCCAGCACTTCACGGAGCCGTTCGGGAGAGCCCGCTCCACCAGCGACCCAGAACGGCAGCCCCAACTCGCGCATCTTCTCGAGGTCCACCACGTCCCGATCACCGTAGATCGGCTCACCGCGCTCGTTGAGCTGGATCTCTCCACGCGGCGGAGCGTTGTGACCACCGGCCGTGGGGCCCTCGATAACGAACCCGTCGATCCGGCCATTCGACTTGCGCGCGAGCATCGTCGCGAGGCTGTTCGATGCTATGATAGGCAGGAACTTCGGCCGCGTGAGCGGCGCTGGCAGCGTCTCCCAGTGCTCCTGCGGGTCGAATGTCAGGTACTCGGCCTCGCCGCGCCCGAGCCCATCGACTTCCATCTTCAACGAAGCCGTCTGATGCTCAGCGAGCCTGTCCAGTACGCCAGGAATCTCCTTCGGTATCCCCGCGCCCATCAAAACGTAATCGACGCCTGCTAGCATCGCCCCGTACAGCGAGCCCAGGTTCGGCATCTGTACCTTCGTGAGAAGGTTGATCCCCACGGGTCCGTCGTGTCCCTCCTTCGCGAGGTAGACTTCGACGAAGTTGGACATCATGGTGAGCTGGTGGCGAACTTTGCTCACCACCTGCTTGTACATTGGTACGGGCTTGTAGGGAGTGCCTGCGGGGCGACCCTCGGCGAGAAAATAGCGACGCAGGATCTCCGTGCTAACGTCCGGGATCGGGAAACTATCCATCGCGCGGCGGATGTGACCGCCTACATCACCATCCTGAAGACGCCGCACGAAGAGCGAGTCCAGTGCCGTGCCCGAAACCACCCCGAGCTGCCCCTGCATGGAGACCGCCCGGGCGAGCACCCAGTTGGATACGCCCACTCCCATCCCACCCTGGATGATCAATGGTTGCGCGTAGCTTGCGGTCATGACTGCCCGACCCGTTGCTGAATGTGAGATGGCGTGAACTGTCAATATAGCGGTGAATCTCTCGACAACGCAAATATTTGCGGCAGTCGTCGAATAGTGCGCCGGCAGTTGCTTATGGCCGATACTCCGCGCTATCTTCGGCCCGTGGAAAGCTCTATCGAGGGCCTGATGTTTCCTTAGCCGCTGCAAGACTCGTACACGAACCACACGCATCTCCAAATGGCCGCTCTACCTCCCGCTACGCTTGAAGGATGGTACACACTGCACCAGGCGTTCAGCCTGGACTGGCACGCTCTACGCGCGCTCGGCGCGAGCGAACGCGGCGCGGCGGCCACCGAGTTCGAACGGCTCCTGCGTGATATTGCGCGTCCTGAGCGTGGCGGATGGAGCGCCTCTTTCCAGCTGATAGGTGGCGGTGCGGACCTGATGCTGCTGCACTTTCGGACCACACTGGAAGAGCTCGGCGAGGTGGAGCTGCTGGTAAAGAAGTCACGGCTTGGGGCATATCTGCGCGTGGAGTACGACTACATTTCGGTAACCGAGGCGGGCCTCTATCATGCGACAGCGCAGATGTCGAAGGAGGCCGAGCCGGGTTCTGACGCGTTCAGGGCGGGCCTCCAGGAACGTTCGGATGCCGAAGCGGCTAGCCCGCACGTTCACAAACGCTTATACCCGGAGATCCCGGAAGGAATGCGGTACCTGAGCTTCTATCCCATGAGCAAGCGCCGCAGCCACCCTGAAAACTGGTACACACTACCGGTGGAGGAGCGGAGTCGTCTTATGCGAGACCATGGCATGACCGGTCGCCGCTTTGCGGGGAAGATCTTCCAGGTAATAAACGGCTCCGTGGGTCTGGACGACTGGGAGTGGGGCGTGACGCTCTTCGCGCGCGACCCGCTGGAGTTCAAGCACATTGTCACGGAAATGCGCTACGACGAGGCCAGTGCGCTTTATGGCGAGTTCGGCCGGTTCTTCACGGGAATCCGCCGTGATCCGCAGGAATGGCCCGCACTCCTCGCCGCGACCGACGAAAGCGGCGCATGACAGGCACGCGGCCGTTCGCGGTAATCGGCCGCGGCGTACTGGACTTCTTCGCGTCGCTGGGCCGGTTCGGAGGCTTCCTGGCTGCGACGTTCAGCGCGCTCTCCGATATCCGCACCTGGGGTCCGCTGCTGATAACCCAGATGCGGCGACTGGGCGTAGACTCGCTGCCCATCGCCCTCTTCCTCTCGATATTCACCGGCATCGTCCTCGCCCTCCAGGCGTCATATACTTTTACCGGCGCGATCCCTCTCTACTTCGTGGGAACGCTGGTGGGCAAGACGATGATCCTGGAGCTGGGGCCCGTCCTGACGGGGCTGGCGCTTTCGGGCAGAGTGGGCGCCAACATCGCAGCGCAGCTGGGAACGATGCGCGTATCGGAGCAGATCGACGCGCTCGAGACGTTGGCGTACAACCCCTTCTCCTACCTGGTAGTGCCGCGGGTGCTCGCCGGCCTCGTGATGTTCCCGATAATCGTGATCTTCGCCAACGCGCTGGGCATAGCCTCCGGTTGGATCACGGCCATCAACATGCTGGACATGTCCACACAGGAGTTCATCCGTGGACTCCGTCTGTTCTACGTGCCGTTCGACATAACCTACTCGCTCATCAAGACCACCTCTTTCGGGTTCGTCATAACTATAGTGGGGTCATTCCAGGGGTTCACCACCGAGGGCGGCGCGGAAGGCGTGGGTGTTGCCACAACGCGCGCAGTGGTTGTCTCGAGCATGCTCATCCTGGTGCTCGACGCATTCTGGGCGGTGGTACTGTTATGAGCATCGAGCTCGTAGATGTCCATAAGTCGTTCGGGACCAAGCACATCCTGCGGGGTTTCAGCCTCAGCGTGCCCGAAGGAGACACCACAGCGCTGGTAGGCTTCTCGGGCGCGGGTAAATCGGTTACCCTGAAGCACATAGTCGGACTTCTGGAGCCGGACTCAGGAACTGTTCGGGTGGATGACAAGGACGTTCCGAGCCTCACCCGCGAAGAGCTTTACGAGCTCCGTTTGCAGTTCGGCTATGTTTTCCAGTTCGCCGCGCTCTTCGATTCCATGACCATAGCCGAGAACCTGGCGATGGGGCTGGAGAAGCAGGGCGGCCACTCGGCCGATGACATCCGGATAAGAGTGGCCGAATCGCTGGAGCTGGTGGAGCTCGACGGATTCGAGGACCGGCTTCCCTCGGAGCTGTCCGGTGGCCAGCGCAAGCGCGCCGGCCTTGCGCGCGCCATCGCCTTCAGGCCCAAGTATCTGCTCTATGATGAACCGACGAGCGGCCTGGATCCGGTGACCACAACCGTGATCGACCGTTTGATTCTGAAGATGAAGAAAGAGCTGGGCGTCACCAGCCTGGTTATAACGCACGATATGAAGAGCGCTTACCAGGTGAGTGACAGGATAGCCATGCTCTACGAGGGCAGGGTGCTCGAAGAGGGTACTCCCGACGAGATCCGCGACTCGCAGAACAAGATCGTCAGGGGTTTCGTCGAGGGGAAACCAGAGCTAGTTGACGCGGGCACCGAGGGCGGAGAGAAGAAGATATGAACGCGACAGCGCCACCGCAGCGGAGGGGTTCATGAAGGTAAAGAACGAGGTTACCGTCGGCATCATGGTCGTCGGAGGCATTGTGCTCGCCGTAATCGGCGCATTCTGGCTGAGCGGTAAGCCGTGGGGTGAAGAGCAGGTCGAGCTCACCGCCATCTTCAGAGAGGTCGGCGAGATCCGGCAGGGCAACCCCGTCAAGTACCGCGGTGTCCAGATCGGCAGGGTGACGGAGATTGCGCTGGCACCGGGCGGCAACGGAGTGCTAGTGAGCCTTCACGTCTCTCCCACCATAGAGCTTCCGCCGCGGCCCGGCGTGGTGCTCGCCCCCGCATCGTTATTCGGCGATTGGCAGGGTCAGATCGTATCCATCACCCAGTACCCCGAACTGGAGTTCACATCAGCCGGTGTGCCTGGAATACTCCCGGGTACGGCGCTCCCCGACATTTCGCAGCTAACCGCCGTCGCCGCGCGCATCGCTAGTGACATCGAGACACTCGCGAACCGCGTCGAGGTCGCGTTCACCGAGGAGACAGCGGTCAAGATTCGCGAGACGATCGAGAACGTCCAGGAGATCAGCGAGCAGCTGACCGGCTTCGTGGATCAGCAGACCGCCGCGTACGCCGCTGTGGCTAACAACCTCGAGGCCGCAACCGCCACCGTGGAGCGGGTCGCGGGTGGCGTGGAAACGCAGGTCCCGGAGATACTCGCCAGCGCCCGTACCGCGGCTGAGAACCTGGAGGAGCTGAGCCAGCAGCTCGAAGCCGCAACGGTGGGCATCCCGGGGCTGGTGGCGAGAGCGGACACCACGCTCGGCACAATCGGGCGGGTGGCGGAGGATGTGGGTGGCGTCGTGCAGGGCCTGGAACCACAGTTGCAGGAGATCGGCCCCACACTTATTCAGGCGCAGCAAGCACTCGCGACTCTCGAGCGCGCCGCCGCCCGTATCGAGGAAGGCGAAGGAACCCTGGGCCGCCTCCTGGAAGACCCGGCCCTCTACGAAGAGACCCAGGCCGCGATCGCGACGCTCCGCCGGATACTCGCGGACCTGCAGGCGAATCCGGAGAAGTATATCGGGGCGATAAAGATATTTGAGTAAAGCTATCAGCTATCAGCTATCAGCTATCAGCTCCGGCGTACCGCGCGTGCTTAATGCATACTGAACCCCCAGAGCTGTTAGCTGATAGCTGATAGCTGATAGCCGATAGCTTTTTCCCATGCCCCTAATAGTCCAAAAATACGGCGGCACCTCACTCGGCTCGGCAGAACGTATCCGTGCTGTGGCCAGGCTTGTGGTGGAGGGGCGGCGGCGGGGAGACGACATAGTCGTTGTGGTTTCTGCGATGGGGCATACAACCGACGAGCTGCTCGAGCGCGCCTGTGAGGTCATCGGCAAGGAGAGCGTCGCGAACGATCATCCGCGCGAGCTCGACATGCTGCTGACGGCAGGCGAGCGAATCTCCATGGCACTGCTGGCCATCGCAATTCGGGAGCAGGGTGAGGAGGCGCTTTCATTCACTGGCAGTCAGGCCGCCATCATAACCGATGAGGTTCACACCGCTGCGCGCATCGAGGAAGTACGTGGCGGTCGGGTGCGTGAGGAGCTGGAGCGGGGCAATGTGGTCATCGTCGCGGGCTTCCAGGGCGTGAGCCGGAGCCGTGAGATAACCACACTTGGCCGGGGTGGATCGGACACCACGGCGGTCGCACTGGCCGCGGCCCTGGAGGCGGATCGATGCGAGATCTACACCGATGTGGATGGCGTCTATACCGCCGACCCCCGCCGAGTACCCGACGCGCGAGTGATACCGGAGCTTTCGTACGAGGAGATGCTGGAGCTTGCCTCGGCGGGGGCACAGGTCATGCACACTCGTGCGGTCGAGATCGCCGGGAAATTCGGAGTGGACATCCGGGTGCTCTCGTCGTTCACCGACGTGGCCGACTCCGGTGCCAATGGGCGCGGCGGCACCGGCGGAACCCTCATCACCCGGACACCGAAGCGCATGGAAGATCTGATCCTCACAGGGATCGCATCATCGGCTGAACAGGCGAAGATAGTCCTTCGTCGCCTGCCGGCGGGCTGGGCAACCGCAACGGAAGTACTTACGCTCCTGGCTGAGGAAGGCGTGAGCGTGGATCTGATCTCCGAGACTCAGGACGTCGGCGGTCGCGTACAGCTCCAGTTGACGGTAACGGAAGAAACGCTACCGGAGGCGCTCCGGGTATGCGAGGCGGCTATGGCGCGGCTGGGCGGGGAGGGAGTGGAGTCGCAGGTAGGTCTCACCAGAATAGCGCTGATTGGGAGCGGGATGCATGACCGGCCCGGTGTCTATGCGCGCACATTCCGGGCACTCCTCGAAGCGAACGCCGAGGTACACGCTCTATCTACCTCCTCCATTTCGATCACAGTGGTGATCGGTTCGGAGCGGGAGGAGGAGGCGCTGCGGAAGCTGCACAGTGCCTTCGAACTGGAAATGGAACAGGCGGCAAGGGGAGCTACATGCACATAGCGGTTGTGGGCGCCACCGGTGCGGTGGGTCGAACCATGCTCGAGGTACTCGCGGAACGTGCGCTACCGGTTGATAAACTGACCCTTTTGGCCTCACCCAAGAGCGTGGGCAAGCGCCTGCATTGGAAAGGTGAGGACTGCATGGTTGCGGCCCCGGAAGAGGGTTGTTTCCGCGGGGTGGACGTAGCGCTCTTCTCGGCGGGCGCCGAGCGTTCGCGGGAGCTTGCGCCGAAGGCCGTCGAGGAGGGCGCCATCGTGGTGGACAATTCATCCGCGTGGCGCATGGATCCGGAGGTCCCGCTGGTAGTACCCGAAGTCAATGCCAGCGCGATCGGGGAGCGGCCGAAAGGGATCATCGCCAATCCAAACTGCTCGACCATTCAAACAGTTATCGCGCTGAAGCCGCTGCACCAGGCGGCGGGTCTGCGCAGAGTGGTGGTGACCACCTTCCAGTCGGTGAGCGGCGCAGGAGAGCAGGGCCGGGAGCGGCTGAGGACGGAGGCCGCCGGCGAGCCATTTGAGCCCGGACCGTTCGCCCGCCCCATTTCGGGGAACGTCCTACCCAAGATCGGCGACTTCGATGCTGAGGGCTGGACCACGGAGGAGCGGAAGATGGCGAACGAGACGCGCAAGATCCTCGGGCTCCCGGACCTGGCCGTATCCGCCACCTGCGTGCGGGTGCCGGTCGATGTCGGTCACGCGGTGCAGGTAATGGTGGAGCTGGAGAAGGATCTGACCATGGCGGAGGCGTACCGGGCGCTGGCTGTGTTCCCCGGAACCCGGATCGGCGAGAACCCCGAGGATTTCCCTACACCACTCGAAGTAGCCGGCAACGACACCGTCTTTGTGGGTCGACTCCGGTTGGATGCCGATCTGCCGCGCGTTCTGCACCTGTGGGTGGTCGCGGACAACCTCCGTAAAGGTGCGGCTACCAATGCCGTCCAGATAGTCGAGCGGATAGCCGGTGGCTGAGCCGACGCCCGCCAGGAGCCGGCCCGGCCGGCGCGCACGCGTCGAGATAAGCGCGGGAGGCGTGGTTTACCGCTGGCACGAGGATGGACCCCAGGTCCTTCTGATCCGCGACGCTTACCAGCACTGGGGATTCCCCAAGGGACACCTCGAGGCCAACGAGAGCGCCGAGGCGGCCGCTCTGCGCGAGGTGGAGGAAGAAACCGGACTCGGCGAGCTCGTGCTGGGTACTCGACTGCAGACGATCGACTGGTTCTTTCGTTCGCGCGGTAGGCTGATCCACAAATTCTGCCACTTCTTCCTCATCGAATCGCCGAGCGGCGAAACCTGCCCGCAGGCGGACGAGGGGATAACCGCCTGCCGCTGGCTTTCACCCGCGGAGGCGATCGAAGTGATCTCGTACGATAATGCGCGCGAAGTGCTGCAGAGCGCCGCGGACGAGCTGGGTCGCGGGAGGCAGCGAATCAGCGCTTGAGCGTCCTGTTCTTCCTCTCCATCATTCTGCCGAGCCACATGCCGAGCGGTATGGCCGCGACCGCGGCACCCAGACCCTTTGCGGCGGTCATGCCGTTTGAGGTATGTTTTCTATCGGGCGTCACTCGCCCGGCTGCCCACTGGCCGGCCTTTATAAGCGCAGCTTTTTTTGGGTTCTTGACCGCGAACATCGCCTTAGGCGCCGCGGCCCACGAGGCTGCCTTCATAAGCTTCTTCATTGAGTCCTCCTTTTAGATTTACGAGTATGACCACGCTTGCGTCACCAATGCAGGAAGCATGCGCGATATGACCGAATCTGACAGGAGCAGTTTGATAGGGCGGGGGCTCTACGCGGTAGGTGTCGGCCTCGTAGCAGCGTTTTTCCTGGTGACCCTACGCGACATTCTCAACCCGTTCCTTCTGTTCCTGGCGCTGGCGCTGCTCCTCTCGCCATTCGCCGGGACGCGCGGACACTTGCTGTCGCTCGCGACTGCCGGGTTACTGACATTGATATGGGCGCTCAGCACAACCGGGTTCCTGCTCGCACCTTTCTTCCTGTCGCTGGTGTTCGCGTACATCTTCCATCCTGTCGTGGAGAAGATCCAGGGGCCGCGCATACCCCGAACGGCGGCGATAGGCCTGCTGACCGTGCCAATGCTGGGACTCCTCGCGCTGGCGCTGTTCGTCGGCATCCCCGCCCTCAGCACCCAGGTGGCGCATTTCATAGAGCGTATCCCGGCACTTGTTCAGTCGACCGTGAGCTGGGCCGAAGCTGCGCGGGTAGACCTGCTGCGTCGGGATGTGCCGTATGTCGATGAGGACGTCCTTCTGGGGAGTCTTAGCGACATACAACCGGCGGAAGTCATCGACTACATCCAGGCGCGCCAGGCGGACCTCGCGCAGCGGGTGTGGGCCGGGATTCTCGGTGCGGGGCGGGGGATAAGCACGGTGCTCACTATCCTGGGTTATCTTGTGCTGACCCCGATCCTGAGCTTCTATCTCCTTCGTGATTACGACGCGCTGGTCGCGCGGATGGCATCGCTCGTGCCGCGGACGCATGCCGCAGGCATACTGAGCTTCGCGCGCGAGTACGATCGTCTGCTTTCGAGGTATCTGCGCGGTCAGCTGCTGGCGGCGGCGGTGGTGGGCGTGCTCACCGGCATCGGCTTCTGGATAGTGGGCTTTCCGTACGCGCTTCTGCTCGGCGTGGTAGCGGGTGTGTTCAACGTGGTTCCCTACCTGGGCCTTCTGGTAAGCCTGATACCGGCTCTGGTCATAGCACTCTTCTCCGGAGCAATCCTCCTGTCGCTGGCCAAGATCGCAGGTGTATTCGCCGTTATCCAGCTACTCGACGGCGCCGTCATAGGCCCGCGGATCGTCGGTGAGTCGGTGGGCCTGCACCCGGTGTGGGTGATACTGGCACTCACTGTCTTCGGCTTCTTCTGGGGCTTCGTGGGACTGTTGCTGGCGATTCCACTCGCTGTTCTGGTCAAGCTCCTCCTCAATGTGGCCATCGATCGCTACCAGCGCTCGACGCTCTTTCGCGGCGAGGTCGACACCACCGAGTCGCCTTGAGCACCCTGCTCACGGCCCTCGCGCTCGCCGGCGTCCTGGCGCTCCTGTTCCGCATAGTTCGGTCGGGCGCGCGCTTGGCGCTTTCCGCCGCGGAAACTGCCGCGGCGGGCGGACTGGCCGAAGTCAGCGCACGCCACGGCGATCTGACCGCCATGACCGAACGGCGGATCGCGCAGCAGAGGGCGCGTGTGGCCCGGCGCAAGGGAGCCCTCTGGATGATCCTGTGGCTAACCTGGCTCATCCTGCCGTTGTTCCTGGGGTGGGCGGAAGAAGCTTTCGCACTGGCCGCACCCCTCTGGCTGCTACCGAAGCCTTCCATTCTCCCGCGCTCATCATCCCACCAGAAAGAGCTACCCGGGCAGGACCGCTGAGGTAGTTCCATCGCTGGCGAGTTCCTTGCGAGGCCGATCCGGCTCGCAATCGGCATCTCGAACCAGCAAAACTATGAGTCAGCCAATCGGAGCTACCCACTGGGCAATCGCCGAGGGATACATCCCACCGGAGAGCACCGGCCCCGCGCCGGAGATGACGAGTCACGAAACCGCTTGCATGCTCAACGCGGGCGATACCGACGCGAGCGTCGAAGTGACCCTCTACTTCAAGGATAGAGAGCCGGTGGGCCCCTACCGCGTCACCGTGCCGGCGCGGCGCACGCTGCATCTCAGGTTCAACGACCTCAAAGAGCCGGAGCCGGTACCGCGCGGGACCGACTACGCCAGCGTCATCCGATCGGACGTGCCAATCGTCGTGCAGCATACGCGGCTGGACTCGCGCCAGTCGGCCAATGCGCTCCTCACGACGATCGCCTACGCGAGTGAGCGGTAGGCCATGAAGGATCTCTGGTACAAGAACGCGATAATCTACGGACTGGATCTCTCCAGATTCCAGGATTCGGATGGCAACGGGATCGGTGACTTCCAGGGCCTGATCCGGCGACTGGATTACCTTGCGGACCTGGGGATAACCTGCATCTGGCTCCTCCCGTGCTATCCCTCTCCCGACCGTGACAACGGCTACGATATCGAGGACTACCTCGCCATCAACCCGCAGCATGGCACGCTCGACGACTTCATAGAGTTCATCCACTGTGCGGGTGAGCGGGGGATCCGGGTAATCATGGACCTGGTGATGAACCACACGTCCGACCAGCACCCGTGGTTTCAGGCTGGACGCCGCGACTCCGCCTCGCGGTTCCGCGACTACTACGTGTGGACAGATTCGCCCCCGCCAATACCGCCCGGCGAGGGCACCATCTTCCCCGGACAGGAGGACAGTGTATGGACTTACGATGAGGTGGCGGGATCATATTACTATCACCGCTTCTATCATTTCGAACCGGAGCTGAAGATCGCCAACCCTCAGGTGCTCGAGGAGATCTTCAGGACGATGGATTACTGGCTGTCCTTCGGCGTATCCGGCTTCCGGGTGGACGCCGCGTCGCATATGATCGAGAAGAAGGGCATCGATTCCGCGCGGCCGGAGAACCCGCACGGAATCCTGCGTGACCTGCGCAAGTTCGTGGAGGAGCGCCGTGAGGGGGCGATTCTGCTAGGTGAGTCCGATGTTCGCGCGGCCGAGCTGGAGGACTATTTCGGCGAGGGCGACGAACTCAACCTGCTCTTCAACTTCCTCCTGGACAACTACCTCTTCCTGGCGCTTGCCCGCGAGGAAACCGCTCCGATCGAGCACGTACTCGGGCTTCTCCCCGCGATCCCCCACGAAGGTCAATGGGCGAACTTCCTGCGCAACCTGGACGAAGCGGATCTCGAGCGGCTGACTCCGGAAGAGCGTGACGAGGTGTTCAGCGCGTTCGCGCCGGATGAGAATATGAGGATCTACGGCCGCGGTATAAGGCGCCGGCTGGCCCCCATGTTCGACGGCGATCAGCGGCGACTCAAGCTGGCCTTCAGCCTGCTCTTCGCGTTGCCGGGGAGCCCGATGATAGTCTACGGCGACGAGATCGGGATGGGTGAAGACCTCGCGAGGAAGGGCCGCAACGCGGTCCGTACAACCATGCAGTGGTCGGACGAACCCAACGGCGGATTCTCGGACGTGCCTGCCGGCTCACTCGGCGATGCGGTTATTTCCGCCGGCGACTTCGCGTACGATGAGCTGAACGTCGCCCGGCAGCAGGCCGACCCCGATTCGCTGCTCAACTGGATGAAGCGGCTGATACATACGCGCAGACAGTGTCCCGAGCTAGGCTGGGGCCCCACCAAGCTGGTGCGGACGGGGAATCCAGCGGTGCTGGCACATCGTGCCGAATGGCGAGGTGGCCACGTACTTACCGTACACAACCTCTCCGGTAAGGCGTGCTCCGCAACCCTCGACCTCACGCATCAGCAGCACGGCGAGCTGCATTCGCTGCTGGGAGAAGCGCCCTTCGAAATGGACAGCGCGGGCAACCTGCGGATCGACCTCGAAGCCTACGACTACAAGTGGCTACGGGAAGGCTCGACCGGCAGCGAGCACCCGGCGGCATGACGGCGAGTGCGAAGTGCGAAGTGCGAGGTGCGAAGTGCGGGGTATCGCGAGATCCAGCCGCGCTCTGGCAGCATGCTGGAGGCGATCTTGCTCGGGATGCATGGAATGACGCCTGATCCCGTCCACGCGCTAGCTGTTTCGCACTTCGCACGTCGCACCTCGCACTCGTAGTCGCATGAGGACTGAATTCTTCTGGTGGCAGCAGGGCATAGTTTATCAGGTCTATCCGCGCTCGTTCATGGACAGTGACGGGGATGGGGTGGGGGACCTGCATGGGATTGTGCGGCGACTGGATTATCTCGAGTGGCTGGGAGTCGATGCGGTGTGGGTCTCGCCTATTTATCCGTCGCCGATGGCGGATTTCGGCTACGATGTGGCTGATTATACAGCCATACATCCGCTCTTCGGCACTATGGCGGACTTCGATCGGCTGCTGGACGAGGTGCACGCGCGGGGTATGCGGCTGATCCTGGATCTGGTGCCGAACCACACATCCGAGGCGCATCCGTGGTTCCAGGAGTCGCGCTCATCGCGAGACAACCCGAAGCGCGACTGGTATCTGTGGCGCGACGCGCGGCCTGACGGCAGCGAACCCAATAACTGGCTGAGCGTTTTCGGCGGAAGCGCCTGGCAGTGGGACGAAAATACCCGTCAATTTTACTACCACGCATTCCTCAAGGAGCAGCCGGATCTGAACTGGCGGAACCCCGAAGTCCAGCAGGCGATGTTCCAGGTGATGCGGTTCTGGCTGGATCGCGGTGTCGACGGCTTCCGCGTGGACGTGATGTGGCACATGATCAAGGACGACCAGTTCCGCGACAACCCACCCAATTCGGATTACACGCCCGACCTCTCACCTTTCCGCGCCCTGATCCCCGCCTACTCGACGGATCAGGCCGAAGTCCATGACATCGTCCAGATGATGCGCTCGGTGATGGACGAGTACGAGCAGCGGGTAATGATAGGCGAGATCTACCTGCCCATCGACGCACTGGTCACTTATTACGGCGAAAACGGTAGCGGGGCCCATCTTCCCTTCAATTTCCAGTTGATCGAGCTACCGTGGGACGCTCGTGAAATCGCGGGGGCGATAAGCGCGTACGAAGGATCGCTCCCCGAGGGCGGCTGGCCGAACTGGGTGCTCGGGAACCACGATAAATCCCGCATAGCCAGCAGGGTGGGCGAACCGCAGGCGCGCGTCGCCGCGATGCTGCTGCTGACTCTCCGCGGAACGCCCACAATGTACTATGGCGACGAGATCGGGATGCACGATGTGGCGATCCCGCCCGATCGGGTTCAGGATCCGCAGGAGCTGAACGTTCCCGGCCTCGGCCTCGGGCGTGACCCTGAGCGGACCCCCATGCAATGGGACGGTAGTCCGGGCGCCGGCTTTTCGACCGGCCGGCCATGGCTGCCGATTTCTGATGATTATCAGGAGCATAATGTCGAGCGGGCACGGCATCATGATGATTCTATGCTGGCGTTCTACCGTCGCCTGATCGAGCTTCGGCGCGCGGAGCCAGCACTCGCCGTGGGGAGCTACGCGCCACTCATCGCTGAAGGCAATGTTCTCGCTTACATCCGCGAGGCAGACGGCAGCCGGTTCATGGTGGTGCTGAATCTTGGGCATGGGCCCGAGGTGTTTGTTCCGGAGCATCGGGAGATTGTCGGCGAGGTCGTGATCGGGACTCGCGCTGGACGGGGCGGGGAGCGGGTGGGGGAGAGGGTCGAGTTGAAGGGGGATGAGGGGGTGGTTGTTCGGTTGGAGGGGTGATTTTGATATTTGAGGTGTTCGGGGCGGGGACGGGATGCCGGCCGGGCACGGGCACGCGCGCGGGCACGGGCACGATGGGGGGCGGGAACGGGAGCGGGATCGGGATCGAGAGTGGCAGGATCATGGCAAGGGCAAGGGCAAGGGCAAGGGCAAGGGCAAGGGACAAAAGGAGGGAGGTATGGCTAACGGGAAGGTGGCGAGGGCGATTGGGGAGGTGGCGTATTCGCTTGAGGATGGGGGGAGCTTGGATCCTCTTATGGAGCGGATAGGGGATTCGCGGGTGGTGCTGTTGGGGGAGGCGTCGCATGGGACCTCTGAGTACTACACCTGGCGGGATCGGATCAGTCGGCGGTTGGTCGAAGAGATGGGGTTCGACTTCATCGCCGTGGAAGGCGACTGGCCGGATTGCTATCGGGTTAATCGGTTTGTGAAGGATATGCCTGAATCGGGGGCTAGCGGGCGGGATGTTCTGCATGCATTCGCGCGTTGGCCGACCTGGATGTGGGCTAACCGCGAGGTGGTGGAGCTCACCGAATGGATGAGGCGCCACAACGACGGCGACGTGCAGAAGAAAGTCGGATTCTATGGGCTGGATGTGTATAGCCTCTGGGAGTCGATGGAGGCGGTGGAAAACTACCTGAAGCGTGTGGATCCGGCCGCGGCGAAGCGAGCGAGGAGCGCGTACGGCTGCTTCGATCCATACGAGAACGACGTGCAGGAATACGCGATGGCGACCTCACTCGTACCGACCTCGTGTGAAGATGAGGCTGTGGCGATGCTGGCTGAGCTGAGGCATCGGGCGCCGGAGTACCGGGAGGATGGGCGCGAGTCGTACTTCAACGCCGAGCAGAACGCATTGGTGGCGCGTAACGCGGAGCGCTACTACCGCGCAATGGTGCGTGGGGGGCCGAGCTCATGGAACGTTCGCGACACGCACATGATCGAGACTCTGGAGCGGCTCCTGGAGCACCACGGCCCTGATTCCAGAGCTATCGTCTGGGAGCACAACACCCATATCGGCGATGCGCGCGCCACGGATATGGCGCGTGCGGGCATGGTGAATGTTGGACAGCTCGCCCGCCAGAAGTGGGGTGGCGACGAGGTCGTTCTGATCGGTTTTGCATCCCACCGCGGCAGCGTGATTGCCGGCGCGGAGTGGGGCGCGGAGATGGAGCGAATGAAGGTGCCACCCGCGCAGGAGGGGAGCTGGGAGGCTGTGCTCCACAGCGCTCTGGGAAGGGATTCGCTGCTGATCTTCGATAGCGATGAGGCTCTGACGGAACCCCGAGGTCATCGCGCCATCGGCGTCGTCTATCATCCGGACCACGAGCGCTTCGGCAACTACGTCGCCACCATCCTCCCCCACCGCTACGATGCCATGCTCTACATCGAACAGTCCCACGCCGTCCACCCGCTCCATATGACACCAGCCGAGGACGGCGAGGTGCCGGAGACATTTCCGAGCGGGATGTAACTACGAGTGCGAGGTGCGAGGTGCGAAGTGCGAGGAGGCCGCGATCGCCCGGCGCGCGGCTGAGATTCGGGTGGCAACAGGCCTGCACCTCATCCCGTCCACACGCTAGCTGTTTCGCACTTCGCACCTCGCACCTCGCACTTGTCGTCCCGCACCTCGCACCTCGCACTAGCCGTTCCCCAGCGACGTCACAATCTCAAACTCCGTTTTCGACACCGGCTGCACCGATAGCCGGCTGCGCTGGTTTACCAGCATCTCCTCGAGGCCGGGGGCGTCGCGGAGGGTCGATAGGGGGACGAAGTGGGGGAAGCTGGAGACGAACTCGATGTCGACCATGTACCAGCGCGGGTCGTCGTCGGTTGCCTTGGCGTCATAGTAATGGCTCTTGGGGTCGCGCGCTGTGGGGTCGGGGTAGGCCGCTCGCGATACGCGCGCGAGGCCGGCAACGCCCGGCGGATTCGCCTGGCTATGGTAGAAAAGCACGCCATCGCCGGGCTGCATTTCGTCGCGCATGAAGTTGCGAGCCTGGTAGTTGCGGACGCCCTCCCAGGAAGTATGACCATCGCGTTCCAGGTCGTCGATCGAGTAGGAACCCGGTTCGGTCTTCAGCAACCAGAATTTCGGCATATCTTTCCTCGCGCGGAGCAATTTGTTTGTTCTCGTGGGCCGGGCTCACTATGCGACATTGGGTAGTTTATTGCAATGACAGCGCCACGGTACCTATCTTTGGGGCCGGCATGGCCTCCACACTTCCCAGGTTAAGTTGAACAGGTGACCGAACTCCCACGGGACCGCAGCGGAATACTCGGCTGGGTACTGCGGCGCGAATGGCTCGCGCCACTTATCGTTCTGATACTGATGGGCGGGCTGTTGCTGGTCCTGGACCGTCAGCAGCAGCGCGAGGTGGAGGGCGTGCGTCGTGAGGCCGCAGCGGAGGCCGAGCTGCGGGCCGCGCGCATAGCCGACGAGATAGGGAACACCATCAGCTCGCGAGTGGGTGCGCTGGGTACGATGAAGCTGCGGCTGACTTCGGTGAGCGACTCGATCTCGGAGGAGACGTTCTTCGCTGCGGTGGACAGCGCCACGAGAGATCTCGCCGGCCTGAACGCGATGTCGGTCATCCGACCTACCACCGGCGAGATCCAGCAGGGCCCCGGTGCGCTCATCGGACGTCGTGGTCTGAGGCTCGATACGGACAGCGTGGTTCGCAATCCCTATCTCCGATCGCTCGCTACGCACGAGCCCACGGCCACCGGTGTGCTCGACCTGCCTTCTGGCAGACGGATAATCATCTTCGATCCGGTAATGAACGCGGACAGCACGGCGGCGGTCGCCGTTCTGGTTGGTGAGATGGACCCGGGCGGAATAATACGCGCGGCGCTCGCGACGCCGGAGGGGCAGATGAGCTCCGGACTCTATGCGGTGTACGGGCCCGAAGGCACCCCGATAACTCCGGTGGTGATGCCGGAGGGCTGGCCGACCGTTCCTCACGGCGTGAGGGTAGCCGATAGCGAGTGGCGCGTGGAGTACGCGTACGAACCCTTGGACGATAGGGTGTTCAACGCCACTCGTGTCGCGACCTGGATAACAGGCATCGCCGTGGCGTTCGCGCTCGCGGCGTTCCTCTACATCCTCCAGCGGTCGATCGGTCGGCAGCGCGAGGAGATAGAGCGGCGCGAGAAGGCGGAGCGCGAGGCACGCGGGCTGGCCGCGCAGCTTGCCCAGCGCGCGTCAGAGCTGCAGCACGCTGAAGCTGTGGCCAGAGGCCGCGAGGAGGAAGCGCGCGAGCTGGCCAACCAGCTGGAGGCAGCGCAGCGGGCCGCCCAGCGTCTATCGACATCGTTGGACCCCGAAGATGTCGTGGAGCTCTTCCTGGGTGAGGTCGCCGAGATCCTGGAGGCCGACGTTGCCTCGCTCTATACGTTCGACGAAGAGGGCGAGGTGCTGATCGGCCGGAAGCGTATTGTTTTCCGGGATGTGGGGCCGGTCACTGAGCGGCTGTCGTCTGAGGACATCCGCCAGGTGCGTGCGCCCGTCGCCATGCTCCCGAGCCTCGCAGAGGCGGTAGCCACCGGCGAGCCGTTCGTGGCCAGTGGCGATTCCGCCGGCCGCCCGCTCGCTGGCGTCTCGTCCGGCTCCGAGGGCCTGACGTCTTCACTGACCATTCCTCTGCTGGTCCGCGGGCACGTCGTGGGTGTGGCAACCTGGGATATGTACAACGGTCCGCGTACCTTCGGCAGCGGCGCGATAACCTTCGCTCAGGCGCTCGGCGCGACGGCGGCAGCGGCGCTCCACACAGCCGAGCTCTTCGCGTCACTCGAAGTCGCGCGCACCGAGGCCGAGCGCGAAGCACTCCGCTTCGGCGCATCTCTCGATCAGATGGCCGATGGCGTTGTCGTGGTCGACGACAAGGGCAATGTTGAGCGCAGCAACAAGGCGGCCGAGGAGCTCCTTGGCACCGCCGTCGGCGATGTCCCGCTCGACGACTGGCCGACCCACTTCAGCCTCTTCACAATCGACGGGCGGCCGTACGCAGCGGCCGATCTGCCGCTCGCGCGGGCGCTGAAGGGCGAGCGCGTCCGCCGTATGGACTTCGTGGTGCGCACCCCCTGGGGCGACGAGCGACAGCTCTCGGGGTCGGCCGCTCCCATCGTCACGTCGGCTGGCGCCTCCGCAGGCGCCGCACTCGTCTTCCGCGACGTCACCGACGAACGGCAGTACGCGGAGATGCTGCGTCACACGAATCGCCAGCTCAGGGATCAGGCCGAAGTCCTGGAGAACGTCAATCAGGAGCTGCGGGAGGCGACGAAGGCGAAGGATCAGTTCCTCGCGGTGATGAGCCACGAGCTTCGCACGCCCATTAATGCGGTGATCGGATACACCGACCTGCTGGATATGGAGCTCAAGGGAGAGCTGAACACGGATCAGAAGGCCATGTTGGGCCGGATCCGTGAGACTTCGCGGCACCTGCTGGGCCTGATCAACCAGGTCCTCGACCTGGCCAAGATCGGCTCGGGCCAGCTGGACGTCGTACTCACCGAAGTGGACCTGGCGGCCGTCCTGGAGCGTTGTATTCCGCAGGTGGCGCCGCTCGCGGCCTCGAAGGACCTCACCCTCAAAGTGGAGACTACAGACGAGATCCGGGAGCACGGTGTGTCGGTCCTCGCAGACGAGACGAGGCTCACGCAGATCCTGCTCAACCTTCTATCCAACGCCGTCAAGTTCACCGAACACGGCGCTGTCGAGATCGACTATCGCCGTCGCGATGAGATAGTAGAGGTTCGGGTGCGCGACAGCGGTCCGGGGATTCAGCCGGACCGGCAGCACAGGATATTCGAGGAGTTCTACCAGGTGGAGAGCGACCTTACGCGCTCGGCGGGTGGAACGGGTCTGGGTCTCCCGATTGCGAGGCGGCTAGCGCGGCTCATGGGTGGCGATGTGCGCGTGAACAGCACGCCAGGCAGCGGATCGGAGTTCATTGTGGAGCTGGCCGTATTCGGCGCGGGCAGCAGAAGCGATGGAGATTCCGACGGCCTCGCGACCGTCGTCCTGCTGGGTCGTGACGACGACATCATCGCCCAACTCATCGAATCGACCACAGGCCAGGCTCGGATCATCGGGACCACCGACCCTATACGACTCGCAGCACTCGCGCGCCGCGAGACTCCCGACCTGGTGGTGTTGGACGTGGACGCCGCCGACCACGGCGCGTGGCGGGCGCTGGCCGCAATGCGAAACGTCGCGAGGGCAGACGAGGTGAGGACGCTGTTACTGATATCCAAGGCGGGCGATACCACGATGGCGAGCGACCTCGCGCCTATAGCTGTGCTGAGCAAGCCGGTGTCACTGGACAGGGCCATCGAGAGCATCAAGAGGATCGTAGGCCGAGCGACTGACATCTCCGTGGTAATTGCGGACGACGACTCGGATCTGCGACGGATCCTGGGTGAGGGGCTGTCCGCTGTGGGGTGTACCGTCCGTGCGGCGGCTGACGGGGAGGAGGCGCTGGAGGCGATGTCCGCGGCGCACACCGACCTTGCTATGCTGGACCTGGTGATGCCTGGAACCGACGGCCTCCGCACGCTGGGCCGAATGCGGTCGGAGCCCAGCACGCGCAAAATCCCCGTCATCATTACGACAACGGGGGAGCCATCAGTAGAGGAGTTGGAGGAGCTACGTCGATCTGCCGACGCCGTGCGTGACAGCGGCGGTGTCGGCTTCCGGTCTATCGGAGAGGTCGTGCTGAGTGCCTGTCAGCCCTCCACGCCTGCCGCCGAACCGAGTACCTGACGCAGCTGTCGCTCGCCGCCGATCAACCCGGCGAGGCGCGACTCCACCTCGGCGAGCACGGACGAGGCCGCGAGCTCCGGATGAAGGCCGATCTGCGTTCTCGCCGCGCGAACACGGTTCAGAAGCAGGAGCATCTCCTCCTCGGGCGTCGCATGCGGTGACGGCCCGGAACTCGAGCCGGTGCGGAGGAGATCGCAGAGCGCCTCCTCCACCAGTCGCAGCGAAGCCTCCGAGTCGTAGAGCAGCTCGTCAGCGGGACGGATGGCCATGATTGGTTCCGCTCCTTAGATGTCGCCGCTCGAGAGCATCCGGCGGGCGACTTCCTCGACGATGGCTGTCGAATCGTACGCACCAGTGAGAACGCGCTGGCGTATTTCGGCGACCCGCTCACCCGTCAACGCTCCGGCGGACGCGGCCTCCGTACCGATCTGTGCGGCGAGCGCACGGCCGGCTTCGGAAATCTCGACCTGATCCGGCCTCTGCGGTGCGGATACCGGCTGTGCTGCCTGCTTATCCTGGCCCTCGATTCCCGTCCCTCGAACGCCTTTTGCGGCGTCGGAACGGTGGGGCTCGACTCCCAAACTGTCGATTCTTATGGACATGTCAGCTACCTCCCTTTGATTCATGTATCGACACAAGTCGGGGAAAACTTAATGCCTCCCCTGTAATCTCCAGAAAACTCTACAGTAGCACGTTGAATCTCGCTGGTCCGGCGCCTGATCCGCCGTACTTGCCAGTTGCGAGCCTGCGCGTGATCCCGCGGACCAGCGGGAGAGACTCCTCCTCGAGTCGCTCGACCTCGTCCTGCCGGCGCCGATCGGCCTTCAGGCGCTCACCGAGCTCGCGAACTGCTTCCTCGGCGAGGGCGCCGAGGCCCGAGTACGGCGACTCATCCGCCGACAGCTTGCCGAGCTCGCGTTCGGCCTCCTCCCTCTCTTCCGCCAGCGCGCGGAGCCGCGCCACATCGCCGCTGCGCATAGCCTCCATCTCGCTTGCGAGAAGGTCGAGGCAACGCGCGTATGCCTGCAGGCTGGCGGCGCGGTTGCTCATGCCAGGGCCGTTGCGCGGGTGGAGGAGCCGCCATTGCGCGGCGCCACGATCTCAGCGGCCGCCGTCCAGGACTCGTGGAGCTCGGTAGCCCAATCGATTATCTTCTGGAGTCGTTCCGCATCGCTACTCGTGCCCACCCGGATGATTTCACCCGCGTAATACGAATAGAGGGAGCTTAGGTTCTCAGCGATCTCTCCACCCCGCTCGAGATCGAGGGTCCGAAGCAATTCGAAGACGATTGTAGATGCCTTATCGAGGCTGGTCGCTGAACCGGTTTTCTCCCCGATCTCGATCTGGACCGCGGCGCGCGTAAGATTCGCCACAAGGTGCTCATAGAGCAGAGGAATCAGCCATTCGGGGGCGCGGCTGAGCACCTCATTCTCTAAGTAGGCGGAGGACTGGCTGCCGTAGGTCATGGATTCCGGGTCTCTGAGGGTGTATTACATCCACGCTAAGTGGACTATACTCAAGAGTTTCGGCGAGGTGTAACTAATCTTTAGCCGATTCAGCGAACAATATCGATATAGGCTGGTCGCGTGGAATTGCTCGGGTCATACCCTGACTGGCCTCCTGCTCGATTCTCATCAGCATCGAGGTGTCTCGCCAGCTCATCTCGGTGCTCCTGAAGCCGCGAGATCAGTGCACTGTCGGCGGATCTGGCCGCCTCCGCGGCTCGTCGAACCTCCGAAATTGCCTTCTCCATCGGGTCCCGCCCCCCACCCGAAGCATTACGGGTCGGACCCTGCGCTTCGATCAGCGCCGGAAGTAGCGCATCGATCCGCTGAATGAGCCTTCCCCGTTCTCGCAATGCCTGAGCTGCGGCATCGGCATCGTCACTCCCAAGCGAGGCGAGAGCGGCGGCAGAGAAAATCGCCATCCGGCGAAAAAGTGCCTCGACCTCGGCCGCTCCGGTCAGGCCGACCGAGTCATTCGTAGCATCTGGTTGATCCACTTCGTTCACTTAGGATGGGGGCTGTAGGGCGCTGATCTGACTGGTCAACCAGCTTCCCTGAGATTGAAGCTGGCTGAGCATCACTTCCATCCGGGTGAACTGCTGGATTAGCGAGACGCGGTGACGCTCGAGCTGCGCCTCAATGGTCGCGACGCGCGAGTTGAGCGAGTCCATAGACGTTTCGAGGCCGTCCACGTGCGATTGTATGGTACCGTCGACCGGATCTGTCATAGCCTCCGTCACCGCCTCCATCATTCCGCCCAGGCCTTTGGCGAATGCTATGGTACCAGCACTTCGAGCCGTTGACCCTCTGAAAATAATCGAGAGTCCTTCAGTAACTCCACCGTCGACGGCGCTGAGTATCTGTCCCGACCCGGTTGCGGCGAGCCCACCAATGGTGCCCTGTACATCGCTTCCCGTGTAGGTGCCCGCGGTCATCCCAAGTCCCGCCAGGGCCGAACCACTGAGAGTGATGCTGCTACTGCTCCCGTAACTTCCGGTCGACAGGCTCAGAGCTCCGCCGATATTCGAAGCATTGACGCTCATGCCGTTCAGTCCAAAGAGACTTTCGAGGCCGGCGACTACCGAATCGATTGTCGCGCCTTCGGCGACCACGTAATTGTGGGTCAGCCCGGAGGCCGAGTCTGTGATCGTGATAGTATCGGAGATCCCGTTGCTCGCCGAATAGACACCACCGGCGAGGGGAGTGCCGGTGTGGCTTCCTAACGAGGCAGCAGCTGTAATCTCGACAGCATAGCTACCCGGTTGCGTGGCAGCGCTCGACGTAACGAAGGAGACCTCGCCATCAGAGGCGGTGCCGATCGTTGAGAATACCGCTCGGACATCCGCGAGATTCGTCGAAAGCGCCTCTTTGAGAACTTCCGTGTCGACCTCCAGGATGCCGTCCCGGTTAAGCGCGACACCAACGACTGCGGCACGACTGTACTGGGACGTTGGTGAAAGCCCTTCCACGGAAGTGATGAGTACATTGCGGAGCGAGGACATCATCGAGCGCAATGAACCGTCCGAGTAAAGAGGGCCTTTCGACGCACGCTGTTCATCGACGAATCCAACCAGGGCGTTGTAAGCCGTGGCGAACTCTTCAACGGCGGCAACTGTGGAGTCCAGATCGCGAGTGATATTCAGGTCCACAGCGATATCGCCGCTCACGACGACGCTTCCTATGCTGCCGGAGGTGGCGGTGCCGCTGTAGGCAAGCTCGAGACCGGCGAAGCGGGATCCTGCGGCGCCGCGAATCGTGTTCGTCGCCTCATCCCATACCGCGGCCTCCCCGTCGATGGTGACTCCAGTGATCGAGGTCGTTCCGCTAAGCGCGATGTTGTATGTGCCCGCTTCGATCGTCCGCGGATCCACGGTGAGCGATACACCTGCGCCGGTCACGGAGAGGGTACGCTGTGCGGCATCACTCGCGAGCAGGTCGAGCGTCACTCCCTGGATTGCGTCCGAGATGCTGTTGGTGCGGCGGTTGATCTTGAACCCGTCGATAACGACTGTAGCGTCCGTGCCGGCGGAGATATTATTACCGCGCTCCCCCTGAACGAAGCCCAGGAGCTCGACAATTCGCTGACTCGCGATAGGATCAGCACCAGCATCCGTATCGGCGGTTACCATGCCGTCAACAGAGAGCCGCTGCATTGTCCGACCACCGACCGACTCAGAAACGATTGTTGCGCTGCCGCCCTGAGCGGTGACCTTGTTCATCAGCGTGAGCAGCGTATCGTTCACAAGGTCTACCGTGATCTTCTGCCCGTCTATCTTGATGGTCGTCGTGGCGGGCGGCGCCGTGAGGCCGAGCATCGATGCGATGCTCGATGTGGTGCTGGCAAAGCGTTGAGTCTGCGTCTGTGAGCTATCTGTAGGAGATAGATTCGCGGTCTGCGTACCGGTGAGTATCCCAAGATCCTCGAGTACGCCACCGGCGCCGTCTACCAGCTCGATTCCGCGTGAACCTGTCTGAGTACTGGTGAGGATCAGGTTGTACGATGTCGCGCTCGTTGAGAGTATCGTTGCGCTTACTCCCGAGGCGGTGGTGCCACGGTTAGCCGCGTTGATCTTGTCGCGAACGGAATTCAGAGAATCGGTAGCGGCGATATCGACCGCTGATCCATTGATGAAGAACGTGCCGCTGATGTTCAGCGACGCGGTCGGGTCAACGACCGGGCCACCACTTAGCTTGGCTGAACTCGCCAGCTCGATAACTTCGATCTGGTAGTTTCCGGGTGCTGCACTGGAGGTAGCCGTGGCACTCAACAGGGCGCGTCCGGTAACGGCGCTCTCTTCCACGCTCGTTGTCAGAACGCCAAAAGCGCTGCCATCCCGAAGTGCATCGGTGGCATCGTCGAGTTTGCTGACGAGAGAACTGTACTCGCTCCAACCATCCTTGCGCCGCTCCTGGGCGCTGATCCGGCTTGTAACCGGCGTCAGGCGGCGGGCGCTTTCAAGCTTTACGATCTGCTCTACGAGATCCCTCCATTGTAGTCCGCTTGCCAACCCGCTGAAGCTTGCGATCGGCTCCATTGACCACCTCCTGTTTACGGAAAACTACCGGGGCTGGAAAACGCCAGCCCCGGTAGTGCTTTCTTCAATCCAGCTGTTATCCGCGGAGCAGCTGCAGGACGCCCTGCGCGCTCGCGTTTGCCTGCGCCAGCATCGCCGTACCGGCCTGCTGGAGGATCTGGTTCTTCGAGAAATTGGTCATCTCGGCTGCCATGTCGACATCGCGAATAACCGACTCAGATGCACTGTAGTTCTGGATGCTCGTCGCAAGATTCTGCGCGGCGTAGTCCAGACGGTTCTGGTATGCACCGATATCTCCCAGGAAGCTATTGACCGCCGTCAGAGCTGCGTCGACGTTATCAATTGCGGTGCTGGTACCATCGATGTCGCCAGCTGCCACCGTGAGGGTGCTGGAGTCCAGATTCGACAGCGAAACCGCGATCACGTCGTTTGCGGTCGTTCCGGAGCCGACCTGGAAGGTGCCGCTGAACGAGCCGTCGAGAAGCGCCACATCCTGATACTCCGTGCCGCCGACTATACGGTCGATCTCCTCGACCAGCGCGTCATACTCGGCGCCGATCGTCGCTGTCTGCGACGCGGCGTTCGCGGATGCGGACTGCGTGGCGAGCTCCTTCATCCGGACCAGGATGTCCTGAAGCGAGGAGGCTCCGCCCTCGGCGATCTGAATGAGGCTGGTTGCCTCAGCCACGTTACGCGATGCTGCCTGCATGGACCGGATGTCCGCCTCGAACTTGTTCGCGATAGCAAGGCCAGCCGCGTCGTCCGACGCCCTGTTGATGCGGAAGCCCGAAGAGAGCTTCGCCATCGACCGGCTGAGCGCGTCGTTGGTGCGCGACAGGTTCCGGTGTGCATTGAGGGCGCCGATGTTCGTGTTGATACGCATTGTCACTACTCCATGTGACGGTGAAGGAGCGTCCGTGCTCCCATGCGGGACCGCACTATGCGATTCCCGTCTGCATACCAGTATCGTCTCGGCCTCCCGGAACTTGAGCGTTCACCGGAAAGTGGTTGTTTCGATTGCGAGCTTGCGGAAGATCCGTCCGTGTTGACCTGGCAATTTCTTCCGGGTCCTGGGAATCCGCGACTGTTTGCTGCAGCGGATAACCCGGCGCCGTGAGAGGCTTCGTTCGTCCTTGGCGTCCGCCTAACCATAGCTGTAGCAATAAGTTAGTCGGGAGCAAGCGGGCACGCATCAGGCCGAGATCGCCGTCAGCCGAATCTGTCCGCCGTATGGAACAGCCGTTGCCATTGGTGCTGCGCAAACTTTCACACAGGGAGCGTAGATGCCGATTCGGGTTCGATGGGAAGGCCCCTTCTTTACAAATCAGAGCCTCGCCGTCGTCAACCGCGAGCTCGCGGTACGCGTCGGAAACAGCGTTGGGGTGGATCTGTCACTTCTACCATCGGATGATGCGATCACCGGCGCGTGGGATAGCTCAGGTGTCGAGAAGCTGACCCCGCTCCTGAATCGACCTCATCAGGGTGCTGACATATGCGTGCGGCACCAATGGCCCGCGAACCTGCATGCGCCTCAAGGGCAGTACTGGGTGATGATGCAGCCGTGGGAGTATGGCGCACTGCCCCGCCTCTGGTACGACCCGATGAAGTTCGGGGCTGATGAGATCTGGGTATACAGCTCCTTCAACAAGCAATGTTACGTCGAAGCAGGAATAGACGCGGACAGGATTCGGGTAATCCCGCTTGGCGTGTCAGAAGCTATGCTGCTCGCCGATCCAGTCGTACGACTACCATCTACCGGGCCGTTCAGATTCCTTTTTGTTGGCGGAACGATTCTCCGAAAGGGCATCGACCTACTGCTCGAAGCCTATACCAGTACATTCTCCGCGGCTGATGATGTCGTCCTCGTCGTGAAAGACTTCGGGGTGGGCAGCTACTACAGGAATCAGACCCATGAGAGCTTCATCCGTGAGCTGCAGGCCCAACCGAGCGCGCCGAAGATCGAATACATCCCCGACGATCTACCGGTTGAGTCATTGAGAGATCTCTACCATAGTTGCGATTGTCTCGTGCACCCCTATAGAGGGGAGGGTTTCGGCCTGCCAATCGCAGAGGCGATGGCGTGCGGACTACCCGTTATAGTGCCGGAGGAAGGTGGCGCCTCGGACTTCTGCACGCCGGAGACTGCGGTCCTGATCCCAACCATGCGGAAGCGGATGCCGGCAAGCCTGGCGAGGCCCCTGGAGACAATCGGGCATTCGTGGTGGATGGAACCGGACGTGAAGGTGCTGGGGCAGCGGATGCGGGAAGTTTTCGAATCGCCGAAGGGGTTTAACGGCATTGCAAGTCGGGGCCGAGAGAAGATTCGAGCGGGTTTTACCTGGGTTCATGCCGCAGACGCGGTCGTTACTGGTTTGGGCGGAATCGAGGCCCCGGGTGGCCCCATCGCGAGCAACCCTACAATTCGGCACCAGCTAAGGATGACGGAAGGCGTCGAGCGATGGGAGCGCGGCGATCGGCTCGGCGCGCTTCGAAACTTCGTGCAGGCGGCCGAGCACCAGCGCGGTGCGGATACACTTTTCAATATAGGGTCTGCGCTCTTGAGCCAACGCGAGTTTCACACGGCACTCGAGATCTTCACAAATTTGCAGGATACATCAGCCGATCAGAGTCCTGAGCTGATGGCCGAGCTGAACGAAGTTATCGCCGCGTGTAAGGATGCTATCTCGAACCGCTCTGTGATCTCACGGGAACAACCGTCCGTCCGCTGGTGCGCGCCGATCTTCAATGCGTCCGGGTATGCGAGTGAGTCGCGTAGCTTCCTGAGCGGGCTAACACAGTCTGGATCTCGTTGGCGAATCCAATTGGTTCCGCACGAAAAGGTTCAGAATAACGCTCTTGTGGATCCGGGCACGTTCTCCAGGCTGGAGGCGATGACGCGCGAAGTCATAAGAAACCCGGACATTGATTTTCAACACGGGCCCGCCAGCGCGTTCACCCCTCCGCGCGCCGAAATATCTGTATGCCGTACAATGTTCGAGACGGACCGTATTCCATCAGAGTGGGCGGACAGCTGCAATCGGTTCACCCAGGTGTGGGTGCCCAGCGCATTCAATCGACAGTCCTTCATCGCATCCGGCGTGGTTCCGGAGAAAATTAAAGTTATTCCCGGGTCGATTCAGGCAGCCGCCTATGATCCGGACCTCTATCTCGGAGCCAGAACGGTGGCGAATTGCGGTTTCTGCTTCTTTTCTGTCTTCGATTTTACACCACGGAAAGGGTGGGATTTGCTTCTCCGCGCGTATTTTGAGGAGTTCCAGCCGAATGAGGACGTCTGTTTGGTCGTAAAGGTCACCAATTTCTTCGGGCGCAACATCACGCCCGACCAGCGTATCCGTCGGTTCATGGAAGATAACGGCTACGCAAGCACTCCCAGGATCATTGTCATCGAGCAAAGCTGCTCCGACTCCGAGCTCCGTCGCTTGTACGCGGGGAGCGATGCGTTTGTACTCGCCTCGCGCGGAGAGGGTTGGGGCCGGCCCTACATGGAGGCAATGGCATTGGGTCTCCCGACCATCGGTACACGCTGGAGCGCCAACACAGAATTCATGAACGATGAGAACAGCTTTCTGGTTGAAATAGAGGGACTTGAAGCGTGCGAGCGAACCTGGAGTGAAATGCCCCTTTACAATGGACAGTTGTGGGCGATTCCAAGCATAGAGTCGCTACGGCAGCGAATGCGGGAGGTTTTCACCAACCGGGCCGAAGGGCAGTCGCGCGGCGCGCGAGCACGGGTCGACGTTCTTACGAACTACGATGAAGCGGTGGTTGCAGAACGATTCAGCGGGGAACTTGAGAGGCTCCTGAGCAGTTACAGGATGCCCATCCTCAACACGCGCAACGACAATCGAGTGCAGCAATCATCGACATCGCGGCAGATGGCAGTCGAACCGGGTTGATCATCGTGATCATCCTGGAATCTTTCACTAATGCACAAATCGGTCATGCATTCTCAACGCCCTCTGGATTTCAAGAAACTGCTGGGTAACAGTCTAGATCTCATTGCTGCCCATGATCCAATCGTCAGACAGGTTGAAACCGATCCGTTTGGACTGCCGAGCGGCTACAAGAGCCGATTGGATCCGAAATATTTCGAGGATTCTGGTGAGGTCCGCGGCGGCGTTACCTGGCAGAGAGACGTTTACCGGACCGCTTTTCGGCTGGCCCGGTCGCTTGGCCTGAAACGCGTTATAGACGTTGGCTGTGGCAACGCGGAGAAGCTAATCGAGACCTGTGGGGAGTTCGAAACAATAGGGATCGACTTTCGAGAGAATCTCCTGCAATGTCGGGAAGCCTACCCTCAGCGGACCTGGATAGAACTGGATCTCGAAACGGAAGACTCTGATGAATTAACGTCCGAAATGCTGAGTGATAGCGTCATCGTCGTATCCGACGTAATAGAGCACCTGAAGGATCCGACTGCCCTGGTGAATCGACTGCGGCGCTGGCTGGATCATTCTCCGGTCGCCGTACTGAGTACACCCGACCGCGCGCGGATCCCTGGGGCCTCGGTGATAGGTCCCCCGAACAATCCGAGTCATGTACGTGAATGGTCACTCGACGAATTAATTGGTTACCTGAGTTCCAGTGAGCTGAGAGTTCTCAGGACCGGCCATGTGCGCAGCAACTCCGTAGAGCCCGACTTTGCGACGTCGGTTGTCGTACTTGTGGGTGGTGATGCGGAGAATCGCCGATTTGTGAGCGACGAGCTTGACCGGAAGTCGTCCAAAACTCCCGGTTACAGTTTCGGGATTATAACAAATGGTCGCGATCCGGAGCAGCTAAAGCGAACGATCGAGAGCATTCGCGGAATGGCTGCCGGGACCATGGAGATTATTCTGGTTGGTGAAGTTCCGGTTGGGATAAGCCGAACTGGCGTCCGGATCGTTCCGATGGAACAGGCTGCACGAGCGGGTCGGCTCGGTGAGATGCGCAATTGTGTGGCTGATGAGGCGCAGTATTCGACGCTGATCATCTCGGATGATGATATTGAGTTTTCGCCGGACTTCGTAGAGGCTATCGAGAAGCATGGAAGCTTCGATGTACTGGCCGCGTCAGTGGCAAACCCTGACGGAACCCGCTTCTGGGATTGGGCGGAGCACGGTGGCCAGCGCGGCCACTGTTTGATGGATCCCGGCGAGGTGAGCAGCTTTGCTTACGTCACCGGCGGGTTGATCATCGTTCGAGATTATGTCCTCCGGAATGTTCGGTGGGATTCTAAGCGGGCGATGTACGAGGAGGAGGATGTCGACTTCTCCCGGAGAACGCTCGACTCTGGGTACAATATTGAGTTCTGCCCCGAGGCGCGGGCAATCCACCAGGACCTGCGCTACTCGCAGGTGGGAAATGTAGTTCTACGCTCTGGCGAGACGAGGAGCGGGCCGGCAAGTCTATCAGAAGGCCAACACCGGAGCAACGCGAAGGTAGCTGTGCGGCGCCCCAGGTGGGCTGGCAAGAAGGTCGATAAGACGCTTGGCGTGATCATGATCGTCAAGGACGAAGCCGCAAACCTGCCCGATCTCTTCGCCACAATCGCCGATGTTGCCGATGAGGTCGTCGTGGTCGACACGGGTTCTACAGACGGAACACTGGCCATCTGTAAAGATTGGGGAGTGACCCTGCTTCAGGATAAATGGCACAACGATTTCTCGCGGGCGCGCAATAAATGCATTCAGGCGGCAACCGCGAAGCACCTGCTATGGCTGGACGGCGATGACCGGTTGCCATTGGCGACGCAAGCCGCGTTGCGTTCGCTTCGTGATAACGATCTGACGGAATCCAGGAACCGCGCGTACGAGTTGGTAGTTCAGAACACGAGCGGAACGGGAGCGGTGGATAACTCGTTCGCTCAGATTCGTATATTCCCGCGACTGCCGGCTATCCGGTTCTGCAACCCGATTCATGAAGAAATTGGTAGCAGCCTGGAAGCGGCCGGCATCGAGCTGGTGAAGAGTTCGATCTGCATAACACATACTGGGTATGCGGATCTGGAAACGGTCACCGTTAAGGCTCGTCGGAATATAGAGATGCTCCGACTGGCGCTGGCGAGTGACCGGACGAATCTGCATTACCTCGTTCACCTTGCCCTTGCATTCGGCGACGTGGGCGAAGCGGATTCTGCGGAACGGGTACTCACCGAAGCCATCACCCAGCTGATCTCGGAAGCCGATAGGCCGACGCTGCTCGCCGAGCTCTTCGTTGTGCGTGCGCGTTTGCGGCAAGCGATGGGCAAATCAGTGAGCGCCGCGTACGACCTGCGGAAGGCTTCCGAAGCGTGGCCAGATTGGGCGGTGCCCGACGCGGTACTGGCGGATTATCAGGCTCAGGGCGAAGGGTGGGAAGATGCAGGGAAATCGGTTTCACGCGCGGAAAGCAAGGAGTTCGTGCGCGGTACCATAGGGTTCCCCATCGAGCGTATGCGGAGCAGTCTCAAGTTCATAGAGGGGTATATCCACATCCGACGGGCGGAGCCGGAGCAGGCGATAGCCCCGCTGAGGCAGTGTCTCGCAATGGATGCGGGAAACCTGAACGCTCGGCTGGCGCTCGGTCAAATTCTTCTGGAAAATGGGGAATTTCTCGAGGCGCGAGACATTCTCGAACCGGCCGGGGCGGATGAGAATGCGATCGACCGATTCGTGGACGTGAGCGCCGCTATCGGGCTTGCGCGCGCTATGACAGGAGACGAAGGCGGTGCTCAGGCGTGTCTCGCTCCGTTGCTGACTGTCTTTTCTGAAGAACTAGCCGGCGCAACCGAGGTGGGGCCGATGGAGCTGGCCGAGGTGTTCGTGAATGCGGGATACGGAAACGCCGCCAAGAACATGGTGCTGCTGTTCCAGCACACGTCCATGGCGGCGTAAGCCCGACTGATCTTCTTACGACAGTTCGATCGGCTCGCGCAGTCCGAACGGAGATTCCGGGACAGCTAGTTGCCTGGCGAGTCGGGCGCTGAGATTGATGGCGATGGGGCCCTGCAGATTTGCGGTGGCCCCATCGTCGCGCGTGCGAGGCAGAGTAACTATTGCGAGCACCGCAATATCAGCAGCTTTTTCTGCGCCCAGGTCGAGGACTTCCGCCGCGCCGAGATCCACCGAAAAACCTTCGCAGAATCGGAACGGGTCGATGAGCAGGAATGCCAGGGCCGCGTGATCGACCGACTGTAGCCAGTAGCAACCATCCCGTTGGGCATTCAGTAAGACAAAGCTCCTGCACTCAGGCAGACCGTAGAGGCCGGCCGGAAAAGTGAGGAGCTCATCATCCTGGACAGTAGTTGGACCGAGCAGATCCGAATTTACGATCATCGCCGGGGGAGTGAGGAGTGCGGCAGTGCTCTGCATTATCTCAAGTAGTCCGCCAAGGTTAATCCCATGACCCGCGAGGTGGCAAGCATCGCCGCCTGGAACGCTGTCTGGCGGCTGACCAGCTCGGTGATCGCCTTCTCAACATCGACCTCCTCGAGATCGGACTTGAACGTGAGGAGGTTGATTTCCATGGCATCCAGATTCGCGCTGGTAACCTGAAGTTGGTTCACCCGCGCACCGACATCTCCGATAAGGCTCTGTACTTCGTCGAATGCAGAGTCGATGTCTGCCGTGGCCGCCTTGATCGCGGCGGGATCGTTTGCTCCGAGTCCCTTCGCGAGGTCGCGCAAAGAGGCCAGTACTCCGGTATCTTCAAAGACCTCCACGCCGTTGTGGTTGGTGAGAATAAGCTGATGCGCTGAAATCTCTACCTTGTGCTCCCCCGAGGGCGTTGTGCTGCTGAAGTCTATGTCAGTGCCCTCGACGACGGCGTACGGCTGAGTGGACGAGTCCCCGCCAGCGAACAGGTACGTCTCGCCGAAGCGCGTGTTCGCAAGGGAAACCGCGTGGCGCAGGAGGTGTTCAACCTCGGCCTGCGCCATCTTGCGGGTATCTGCATTTGAGGTCCCGCCCATCTGGGTGATCGCCAGCTCCTTAGCCCTGACGAGGGTGCTGGTTATGCTGTCGAGCGCCCCCTCTTCCGCGGCGGCCCGCTGGTTCCCCACATTGATCGCGCTGCGATACTGGTCCAGCGCGCGGATGGAGCTGCGCGCCCGCATGGCGGACGCGGCGGCGGCCGGGTCGTCGGACGGCTGCTGAATGCGCAGTCCGGTTGTGACGCGGCTCTGAGCCTCGGCGATCTGGGTCAGGTTCATCTGCATGCTCGCGAGCGCGCGCTGCTGGATGATGCTGTTGGTTATTCTCATCGGGTCACCCGTGAGTCGTACGAGACAACGAAAGGTCCGGCGTGTTGCAGCAGTGGGTCTGCACACGTATCTTCGGTAAGGTATCGGCGGCTACCATCCTGAACTTTAGCGGCTCCCCCCTTTTCGATCCGCATGGCAACAATTCTCCACGTCGACGACGAGCCCTCAGTCGGCCTGATTCTCCAGGATACCCTGGAGCGCGCGGGCCATGAGGCGGTGGGCGCACACAGCGTTCCGGAAGCGCTCCAGCTGCTCGCGCAGGATGAGGTGGACCTCATCATATCCGATTATCGGATGCCGGGGCTCACCGGCCTGGAATTTCTCTCGCTGCTGGGCCGCGAAGGTTACGACATCCCGCTTATAATGCTCACCGGGTACGCGAGCATCGAGCACGCGGTGGCGGCCATAAAGGCGGGCGCGATCGACTACATCACCAAGCCTATCCGGCCCGAGCAGCTGAAGCTCGCTGTGGATCAGGCGCTGGAGTTCGTGCGGTTGCGCCGTGAGAACGAGGCGCTGCGGCGGGAGGTGATGGAGTTCCGGAACGAGCGGCAGATCATCGGCGAGAGCACGGTCATCCGCCGCATCCAGCAGACAGTGGCGATGGCCGCGCCAACCCGCTCGACAGTATTACTACAGGGCGAGTCGGGTACGGGTAAGGAATTGTTCGCACGGGCGATCCACGATCAGAGCGAGCGGCGCGACAGGCCATTCATCAAGCTGAACTGCGCCGCGCTTCCCGAGGGCCTGGTGGAGAGTGCGCTGTTCGGGCACGAGAAGGGCGCGTTCACCGGGGCAGTGAAGAGAGTGGAGGGCGCGTTCGAACGCGCGAACCGCGGCACGCTCCTGCTCGACGAGGTCTCGGAGATGCGTCTGGACCTGCAGGCCAAGCTGCTGCGCGTGCTGCAGGAGCAGGAGTTCGAGCGGGTGGGCGGGACCTCACCTATCAGGGTGGATGTGCGGATCATCGCGACGACCAACCGCGAGCTCGCCCTCGAGGCCGCGGCGGGTACCTTCAGGCAGGACCTCTTCTTCAGGCTCAGTGTCATCCCCATCCTCATCCCACCGCTGCGCGAGCGACCGGAGGATATCCCGCTGCTGGCATACCGTTTCGCTATGCGCACCGCCGCCGAGGTCGGCAAGCAGGTCCACGGCATAGCGCCCGCCGCGCTGGAGATGCTGCAGAGCCACACCTGGCCCGGTAACATCCGGGAGCTTCAGCACGCGGTGGAGCGCGCCGTAATCCTCAGCCCCGACGAGGTCCTGCAGGCCCACGACTTCGACCCGAAGCGCTTCGGGCTCGCGCCCGCGTTCGCCGCCGTGCCCGCTCCCGATAACGGAGCGGCTATCACCAGTGGTCGTGCGCCGGACGGCTCGCGATCGGTTACGCTAAGAACGCTCAATGTGGCCGAGGCAGAGAGCGCTTTGATCCAGGAGGCGCTCGAGGCGACCGACAACAACAGAACGCGCGCTGCCGAGCTGCTGGGGATCAGCGTTCGCACACTCCGCAACAAGCTCAACTCGCCGGACAAAGATGAGGCCGAATAGGCCGATCGGCGGAAGATATCGCCCACCGCGCCCGGCAGAACCTTCCGAGTAGGGGCAGTTGAGGACGATGCGGCGCAGGAGGTAAGCTGGACCGAACCCCGTCAAATCACGCCCCAATCTGTAGCAGCATAAGTCCGTCAACAACATAAAGTTATATAACTGCGACCTCGCTCATTGGCGGGGTCGTTTTTTGTTGTTTACGGGTCGTGCCAGAGAGTGGAATACCCGTTGCCTATGGAGGGGGCCGAACGACGATTCTCTCAAATCGGAGTAAGGATGCTCTACGGATTTATCGGCAGGGTCTCGAACAGCACCGAGCTGAAGGAAAGCCTCGACATAAGCAGTCGGAGGACGCGCCAGATCGCGGACCGCGTGTCCAAGGCGACGCTCCAGAACGCCGACGGCTTTGCGCTTCCGGGCGTGGACGCGGACTCGGGCACGACGCTCGAGGGCCCCGTGGACCTGGAGGCGGAGATGGTGAGCCTGGCGAATGAGCAGCTACACTTCGAGGCGACCGCTCGGCTGCTGCAGAAGACGTACGAGCGAATTCGCATGAGCCTGAGGAGCCGCTGATGCCGACCGGATTTCCGCCCGACCCGTACCGTCCTATCGCCCGTCCGATGTTCCGGACGCTGGCAATCTCGGCCAGCGGCCTCTCCGCGCAGCGCCAGCGGCTGGAGACCATAGCCAGCAACGTCGCGAATGCCGAGACCACGCGTACCGCCGATGGCACGCCTTACCGCCGCCGCTTCGTGCAGATGGAAGCGGGCGCAGTACAGGCTCAGCCGTACGCCGTGGATGTGAACGGTCAGCCATCGCTCTTCCGCCTTCCGTCCGGCGCACCGCTGGACCCCGCGCACGGCGTGCGGGTGACGGCCATCGCGGAAGATATGTCCGAGGGTCCGCTCGTCTACGAGCCCGGCCATCCGGACGCGAACGAGGCAGGATACGTCCGCTACCCGAATGTTCGCATCACCGACGAGTTGATAAACCTGATGGACGCGCGGCGGGTCTATGAAGCCAACGCGACTGTATTCCAATCGGCCAAGCAGATGCTTCGCCGTTCTCTCGATATCTGAGGAGTTGTAAGAGATGAGTCTCAACGCAATCGGCGGCGCAGCCGCTGGGATCCAGTGGCCGACGGAAACGCCCAAGCGCGTGGAAACCGAAAAGGGCAACGCTGCCGCGCCGACGCAGGTCCCGCAGACTCCCGTACCTGAACTTCTCGCGCCTCGTTCGCCCGCGCTCTCCGTAGAGGCGCCGGCCGGCACTGACCCGGAGCTCTGGAGCGTGCTCTCCGCTGAGGAGCGCACCTTCTTCGCCAAGGCAGGCGCCATGGGCCCGCTAACGTACGGGCATATGCTTCGCTCGGGCGGCGCGCAGACGCCGATGATGCGCGGCGGCCGCCTCGACGTGAGGGTCTGATCATGCCAAACCCGATAGGCGGAATAGGGCAGGGAATCGGCCAGATCGGCACCAATCCGGGCTTCCCGGGCATCGGCCGCGGCGGCGCATCCGAAGGCGGCACGAACTTCGGCGACACGCTCAAGGAAGCGCTCTCGCAGGTCTCCGCATCCCAGGACCACGCGTCCGACACAGTCGCCGCATTCCTCCGCGGCGAGCCCGTCGAACTCCACCAGGTGATGGCCGCCACCGAAGAGGCCGGCATCGCTCTGGAGATGCTCATCGAGGTGCGGAACAAGTTCACGGATGCTTACAGGACCATTATCAATATGCAGGGATGATGAAGCAGCTATCAGCTATCAGCTATCAGCTATCAGCTTTTGGGTCACGAAAGTCCGGTTCCCTGCCGCTTCGGCGGCCGTTCCGTTTAGCTGATAGCTGATAGCTGATAGCTCACGCACCACAGCCTTTAATTATCTCATAACAGCCAACATGCTCAACTCCATCACCCTGCCGCCGGTCGCCAACGAGTGGATCGACAAAGTCGGTGGGCCGCGCCGGGCAATGATATTCGGGGTCGGGATCGGGTCGGTGCTGCTCATACTGGGGCTGGCACGCTGGGCCGCGGCGCCCACGTGGGTGCCCGTGTACTCCGATCTGCCGCTCGAGAGCGTCGGGACCATAACCGACAGGCTGGATGAGGCGGGTATCCCGTTCAAGCTGGAGGCGGGTGGCACCGAGCTGGTGGTCGCCAGCACCGACCTGGCGCGGACGAGGGTGACGCTGGCCCGCGACGGCGGGTTGCCGTCGGCCGGTCGACCGGGGATGGAGCTATTCGACCAGCCGTCGTGGGGAATGACGGACTTCACGCAGCGCGTGAACTATCATCGCGCCATCGAGGGTGAGCTGGAGCGGACGATTGGGGAGATGCGAGGCATCGAGGCGGTGAAGGTGCACCTCGCAATCGATGATTCGCCGGGCTTCCGCGCGGCTGATAAGCCTGCCGAGGCATCGGTCGTCCTGACGCTCAGGAGCGGCGCGCCGGCGGCGCCGGAAGTGGTGCAGGGCATCACGCACCTGGTCGCGAGCAGCGTCGACGGTATGGACGCGGGCCGCGTCTCGGTGCTCGACGATACGGGCCGGCTGCTATCTACCCCATACGCGCCCGGCTCGCCCGCGGCGCTGGCTAATCGCGAGCTGGAGATGCGCCGCGAGATCGAGCGTTACCTGGAGCAGAAGGCCGAGCGACTGGTGGGCGAGGTCGCCGGCGCGTCCAACGTGCAGGTGCAGGTATCTGCCGACATCAACTTCGATAAGGTCCAGCGCACCACCGAGATAGTAGACCCGGAGCAGCAGGCGCTCGCCACCGAGCAGCGCGCCGAGATCATCCCGGGCGCCGAGGGCGGAGCGGGCTCGACGAGCCTTACCGCGAGCTACATGAACTCGCGCACCATGGAGACGTTCTCGGGCGCTATCGGCGACATCGAGAGGCTTACCGTCGCGGTCCTGCTGAACGATCCGTCCGCCGCTGGCGAGGGCGCCACGCCGTGGACGGCCGATCAGCTCGCCCGCATCGAGACTCTGGTACAGAACGCAGTAGGTGTGAACGCGGAGCGCGGCGACGTGATCTCAGTCGTGAGCATCCCCTTCCAGGAAGATGTTACGGCCGTGGACGGCACGAATCCGTGGGTCATCGCCCGCAACGTTCAGAAGCCGGCAATAACGGTATTCGGTCTCCTGCTCGCCTTCATCCTGGCGCTCAAGGTCATCAGGGCGCTCAAGGAGCAGCCGGAACCCGCCCTTATCGCTGAAGTGGAAACGCCAGCGCTCGCGGCGCCGACCGAAGAAGAGTCTGAGATGGAGTCGCTCCTGGCCGAGCCGGCACTCCCCGATCCATCGGCGGGTGTGCGTAAGATGGTGACCTCGCGGATCAAGGAGCATCCGGAGACCTCGATAAGGCTTGTCCGTAGCTGGCTGAAGGAGGCGTAGACAGATGGCTACCGCAACGGCCACCGCACCGGCAACGGCAACATCGCCGACCACGGCAGTGACGCGCTCCGATTCGACCGAATCGCTCACCGGCCGCCAGAAGGCAGCAATCCTCTGCATGACGCTCGGCGCGGAGGTGTCATCCGCCATCACCCAGAAGCTCTCGGGTGAGGAGGTCGAGGCCATCTCGCTCGAGATCGCCAAGATGGACCAGGTGCCGCCTTCCATCTCCAATGCCGTACTCGTCGAGTGGCTGGAGACGGCGCGCGCAGCCGACTCACTCGCCGGCGGCGGCGTAGACTACGCACAGCAGATCCTGGAGCAGGCGTTCGGCGCCCAGAAGGCATCGTATGTGTTCAAGCGGATACAGGCGCAGATCTCGGACGCGGCGGGTCTCTATCGACTGCGGAAGGTGGACTCGGCGCAGCTGGGGAATCTGCTGCGCGGCGAACACCCCCAGACCATAGCGCTCATACTGGCGCATCTGGACCCGCAGCACACCGCGGCGGTGCTGAAGGAGCTCGGCACACCACTCGGCGGCGCGGTCGTCTACCGCATGGCGTGCATGGAGAAGGTCTCGCCGGACATGCTGCAGATGATCGAGCGATCGCTCGGCGGCGAGCTGGAGCTGAGCCTGTCGCAGGGCATGAGCGCGTCGGGCGGACCACGCGCTGTGGCGGCGGTCCTGAACCTCATCGCACCCTCCATGGAGAAGGAACTGCTGGACGGCCTCGCATCCGAGGATGAGGAGCTTTGCGATCAGATTAAGAACCTGATGTTCGTCTTCGAGGATATCGTGGCACTTGATGCCCGGGCCATGCAACGGGTGCTCCGCGAGGTGGAATCGCGCGATCTGGCGCTCGCCCTCAAGGCCGCCAGCCCGGAGCTGAAGGCAAAAATACTCGGGTCGATGTCCAATCGCGCGGTGGAGGCCGTCGAAGAGGAGATCGAGATGCTCGGCCCGGTCCGCGTCCGCGATGTGGAGGCGGCGCAGGTAGGTATAGTAGCCCGCGTACGCAGCCTGGAAGAAGCTGGGGAGATAGTCATCGCGGGGGGAGGCGACGATGAGCTCATCTAGCAGCGCGGCTCGCAAGGCCGATCGTCTAATGGAGTTCTCCGCGTGGTCGCTCGCGGACCTGCGCGCGCCTCAGGTTGTGGAGCAGGAAGAAGCAGAGGTTGTCGATGAGCAGCTCGCGCTTCAGCAGGCAGAGGAAGCGGCGCGCGTGCTCGCGGAGCAGGACACGGCCGAGGAAGAGCGCCGTATCGAGGAAGCCTATCAGCGCGGCATGGAAGACGGCCGGCGGCAGGGCGAGATCGGCGAAGCAGCGCGCCTGCGCTCGGCGGTGCTCGCAGCGCAGAACGCGCTCGAGGAGCTTCGGGATGGTGAGATGAAGTGGTCGGGGTCGATAGAAGACAACGTCTGCGCGCTCGCCGTCACCATCGCCCGACAGGTGATAGGTCGCGAGCTGACGGTCGACAACGACATGGTCCTGGAGCTGGTGCAGACGGCTATCGCCGAATTTCCTATCGATCAGCCGCTCCGCATACGGCTCAACCCGAGCGACTTCGCGGTGATCTCCGGGGTGGATCAGGATGCCGAGATTGGCGTCGCCGCGCTCGCTGGCGACCGTGACGCGCGCTGGATCTCCGACGCGGGCGTCGCACCCGGTGGCTGCCTCATCGAGGGGCGCGACCGGATAATCGATGGGCGTGTGGATACTGGTCTAGAACGCATTTACCGCCGGCTGACGTACACCCATGCTTGAAGCGCTCGAAGCCCGGATAGTAGACGTGCCGCGGCTCGCGCGCTTCGGACGCGTGGTTCGCGTAGTCGGCCTGGTCATCGAAGCCGCCGGCCTCGAGGTGGGTCTCGGCGAGCTCTGCCGCGTCACCAGCGTCACCGACGATCGCTCGGTGCTCGCCGAAGTCGTCGGTTTCCATGAGCGCGGCGTGATGCTCATGCCGCTCGGTGAGCTGGAGGGGCTGCACCCCGGCAGCATCGTTCAGCCCCTCGGCAGGTCGTTCGGTGTCGACGTCGGCGGCGGGATGCTCGGGCGGGTTCTCAACGGCCTCGGCCATCCGATCGACGGATTAGGCAAGTTCCAGGTTGAGGAGCGCGTGCCGCTGCTCGCCGACCCGCCCAACCCGCTGGACCGGCAGGTCATCGATCAGCCGCTCGAGACTGGTGTGCGCGCGATCGACGGCATGCTGACGCTCGGGCGCGGTCAGCGCATGGGCATTTTCGCTGGCAGTGGCGTCGGGAAGAGCACACTGCTGGGGATGGTGGCGCGGCAGGCGAAGGCCGACGTCAACGTCATAGCCCTGCTGGGCGAGCGGGGCAGGGAGGTGCGTGACTTTATCGAGAACTCGCTCGGCGCCGAGGGGCTCGCCCGCTCGGTCGTCGTGGTAGCCACAGGCGATCAGGCAGCCCTGGTCCGTGCGCGCGGCGCACTCGTCGCTACCGCCATCGCCGAATACTTCCGCGACCAGGGCAAGCAGGTGCTGCTGATGGTCGACTCGGTGACCCGGGTAGCGATGGCCTGGCGCGAGATCGGCCTGGCCGTGGGCGAACCGCCGACGACCAAGGGTTACCCGCCGTCGGTATTCGCATCGCTACCGCGGCTCCTCGAGCGCGCGGGCAATGCGGCCGTTGGCGGGATTACCGGAGTGTACACCGTGCTCGTCGACGGTGACGACTTCAACGAGCCCGTCGCGGACGCCGCGCGCTCGATCCTGGACGGCCACATAGTGCTCACGCGAAAGCTCGCGGCGGCCGGCCACTATCCCGCTATCGACGTACTCGAGAGCAAGAGCCGCGTACGCGATCACATCATCGACGACGCGCAGCGCGACGGCGCGAACGCCGTGCAACGCACCGAGGCCGCATTCCGCGAGAAGGAAGACCTCATAATGGTCGGCGCGTACCAGAAGGGCGCAGATCCCGTAGTCGATACAGCTGTCGCGCTGCGCGAGGAAACGCTCTCCTTCCTGCGGCAACCGCCCGACGAGGCGTCGTCACTCGGCGAAACGCGGCAGCGCCTGACCACACTCGCCGGTCGCATCAGGGCCGGTACACAGGCGAAGAGCTGATCATGTTCAAATTTCCACTTCAGCGCGTGCTGGAGCTGCGCGAGAAGCGCGAGCAGGAGGTCGCCAGCGTGCTACAGGAGGCGCGGACCAGTGCCGACCAGGCGCACCGCGAGTGCGGCGAGCTCGAGCTGGTGCGCGACCGCGGCGCTCGCAGCCTCTCCGATGCACGCATGACGGCCGCCACCGTCGGCCAGCTGCAGAATCTCAGCTACGTGCTTCAGCGGCTGGACCAGCACCTCCTCGATGCGCAGGCCGCGGCAGAGCGCGCCGATGAGAAAGTAACGCTCTGCCTGGATGATTTCACCGCGGCGTTCCGCGATCGTCGCGTCATCGACCGGCTCCGCGAACGGCACCTGGAGAGCTGGCGCGAGACTGAAACTCAGCTCGACCGAAAAACTATGGACGCTTTAGCACTTACCCGTCACACGAAGGATATGAAATCAGGAGGATCGTCATGAAGCTCGTTCCGGTCCTCGGCATCGCCGGATTCCTCCTTGGACTATCCGGTGCCACAGGGCTCGTCATCGTTCGCGGCGGTGAGCCCGCGAACCTCGCGCAGGTCATAGCTGACAGCACTGCGGCCGGCACGGACACAACCGCGCATGCCAACGCCGATTCCATAGGCTTCGGCTTTGAGCTCCCGGGTACCGCCGACCTCGCGATCGCCGCGGCGGATAGCCTGGCCACCGATTCTGTGGCGGTGAAATCTGTGGAAGCGAAATCTGCGGCCACTAATACGGCAACCAGCGATTCCAGCACCGTGGCAGCGCGCGAACGCCTCGCCAAACTGTTCGGCGCAATGCAGCCTCGCGACGCCGCCCGCGTTATGGAGAAGATGGGTGATCACGAGGTCCAGGTCATCCTCAGCCTTCTCCGCGACCGTCAGGCAGGTGCAATTCTCAGCAGTCTACCCCCGGAACGCGCTGCGGCCATCACCACGATGGTCTTCAGCGGAGTAAGGAGCATGCCATGAGTGGTATTCTGGGCTCGATTATGGGCGCTGCCTCCGACGCTGTCGGTTCGCTGGCGACCCTTACGAAGAAGGGCGACACCAAACAGTCGCAGTCCGCCGAGAGCGCGCAGGCAGCTTTCTCGTCGCTGCTGGCGCTCGCCATGAACTCTAAAGCGCAGCCGGCTCCGGCCACGCCGACCACCACCGAAGGCACCAGCGAGCTGGCCGACGGTGAGGGCGACGACGCGACCGCCACGGGCGAGGTCGACGGTTCCGCCAAGGGTTCTCTCGCCACTGTCGGTGCTGGCG
>DASSKB010000158.1:0-3115 GCA_035690925.1 Longimicrobiaceae bacterium | reverse complement strand
ACCAGGTCGCTGCGAGGATGCTGCCGGCGGTGAACATCGCCACTACCTGCGGTGGCATATTGAGGCCCACGTCCCATATCTCGGCCGTAAAAACGAGAATAAAAGTGGGCGCTACCGCTGCGGTAGCGAGGCTCGGTAGGGTGAGCGGGAGCAGAATGGCCTTGTTCCGCCAAAGTGGGGTCATCACCTGCCTGAAATGCCGGCCGGCGCTGCGCATATGGAACGACAGTGTCGCCCACCACCCGCGGGTCCCCTCAATCCGTTCGGGAATCGCCGCCGCCCTTTTCCGCAGATCTGCGAGTGCGCCGGGTTCAAACCTGCTGCACCGATCGCGCTCGTCATCAAAGCGGTACGTCGCCATGGCGTGCCCTGCCCCGTCAGCATGATCGAGTCCGAGGAGGTGGCCCAGCAGGTGCAGAACGAGATCGGCGGCATTCCAGCGGACCGACTCGTCCTGGAGCGTGCGCACTGGCCTGGCCTTGGGTGCTATCAGGAGCTTACGCGTCGAGACCACTGCTACACGCGCAATCTCGGACGCGAGGCCTGCCACTACACGCTGCTTGCGCGACGCGAGTCCAGCGTCGGTTATCACCAATGTGAGGTCGAATGGCCCTTCCACCATCCGCAAGCTCGCTTCATCCAGAAAATCGGCGGGACGGCGTACATTCTCGTTGGAGAGGCGGTCCGGCTCCTGAAGGTGAAAAATCCACCGGGCGTCCGTCGCGTGCTCCAACTCCGGACGGACATCATCAGCCAGGCGGCACGCGAAATCGCGAATTGCGTCCGGCGACCCTGACGGGGTGATGGACAGCAATACACCTACATTGATTTCTATCATCGACCCCGATTCATGGCACCGTGGCATTCACCTTCCGGTGATCACCCCGCGAGTTGATCCCCGTGAGTTGCAATCGCCATTCCGATGACCGAAACCCTGCTGAGCCTGGCGGCCGCGCTACTGCTCACCACCGTGCACGCCGTTTCGCCACTTATGCGCGTACTGCGCGAGATCCCGCGCAGTCGCGTACTCTCATTCGCGGGCGGGATGTCGTTGAGCTGGGTAGTTATGCGCGTGATGCCGAGCCTCAGCACTGACCAGTTCGTCCTCGCACGAGCGGCGGGATCGGGGAGCCTGGACTTCCTGCGTAGTCACGTCTACATCGCGGTGCTCGTGAGTGTGCTCTTCTTCTACAGCATCGAGCGCCTGGCAAAAGGCTCGAGACTGCGCCGCGAAAGGACCGGAGATGCGGACATAGATGCGCCGATCGTGTTCTGGGTGCAGATATCCTCTTTCGCAATGCTCAACTTCATGATCGGCTACGCACTGCCGAGCAGAGCGGAACGGGGGCTGGAGATACTACTTCTCTTCGCCCTCGCTATGGCTCTCAAGTTCATGGTAAGCGACCATGGGCTTTATGCGGATCACGGGACAGCGTACCACCGGGTGGGGAGATGGATATTGGGACTGGCGGTCCTCCTGGGCTGGGCAACGGGATACCTGACGGAAATTCCGGACATCGGCGCGGCGCTGCTGCGCGCGTTCATCGCGGGCGGCGTTCTCTTCAACATGCTCAAGGAAGAGCTGCCAGCGGAACGCGAAAGCAAAGCCTGGGCATTCGTGGCCGGCGCTGTCGCGTACGCTGGTTTGCTGATAGTCGTCACCTAGCGTTAGACGGTCTGGTTCAGGACCGTCCACAGAGTTCCGAATCGATCCCGAAGCTGAGCGAAGCGAGAGGCGAAGAACTGCTGGCTCATAGGCATCGTCACCTCTCCACCTTCGGACAGGGCAGCATATATTCTGTCCGCCTCTTCGTCGGAATCCACGTCGAGGTAGAGGTAGGAGCTGCGAACCGGTTGGAAATACTGGGGCGGGACGTCGTTCCCGATCAGCTCGATGCCCGCTATGTCCATGCGTGCGTGAATCACCGCGCCGGCTGAGCCCGGCGGACGGGGTACCCCTTCCGGCAGGTCGCTCACCTTCATCATGGTCGTTATCCGGCCACCGAGGAGCTCCTCATAGAAGCGGAAAGCCTCCTCACAGTTCCCGCCGAAGTTCAGGTGCGTGTAGAGTTTCATTTCGTTGTCCTCCCGGTAGGTGGTGATCGATCCTCCTAGTCATCGCCGGCTGCGGCAAGCCGAGCGGCTCCGACCTCACGCTTCTACAGGCGGCGCGTCCATTATCTGGCGTACCTCGATGGCCATATTCATCGGGGCGCCACCTTTGCCCGGCGCCGTTGAGGCCTTCGCCGCAATCTCATAGGCGCGCTCGGGTGAGTCGACTTCGATTATCCAGTAGCCGACAAGGAACTCCTTCGTTTCGGGGAACGGGCCGTCCGTGATAGGCCGGCCGTTATCGCCCGCACGCACATTCTTCGCCTCATCCGGTGGTGCGAGGCCTTCTGCGGCAACGCGCTCACCGGACGCAATGAGTTCTCTGTTCAGGTCGTGCATGAAATTCATGTGAGCTCTCAGGTCTTCGGGCGCCCATGAGTTGATCTGGTAGCCGCCTTCGGAATACGGCGCGTGCATCATCAGGATGTATTTCATGGTTCATTCTCCTCTGGCTGCCTGTTCGGCGGTTGCGACGTGGCCGTTATTCGACGCTTTCATTAGGTAGTCGGAACTGCGCGCCGATTTTCGACAAGTCGGCCTCGATATCCGCTGAACCGTGATGGGATTCGATATACTCACGGCTATGCTCGTCAGGTGTCCGGAGTTGGCGAGCTCGACGCGTAGCACCGATTGAGAACCTCGAAATCTCTGGTACGTGGCAAATTTTGGAGGAGTTCGCGGAGATCCGCAGGAGGTGCAATCAGCCGTCTACTGTCCAGATGTATCCAGGCGCCGTCGATCACCAGGACGGCTGCCTGCTTTTCATTCGCGCGCTTCACCTCCTGGTGGACACGCCACTGGGAGCGTTCCGAACGTGCCGACTGGCGTCCAGATCTGACCAGCGAACCGAAAAAGTCTCCTGGAAGATCCTGCTGGCTGTCACGTGCCGGGGGCTCCACCGTATTCCGGGGGGATGGGTAGATCCGCACTCTCCGGCGACCAGGCGATGCTCGAAACCCACCAGCGGCTTCCGTCGAAGATGAGCTGTATGCTGTTTATCCCC
>DASSKB010000157.1:0-19131 GCA_035690925.1 Longimicrobiaceae bacterium | reverse complement strand
GCTTTCCACGCGAGATCCTGTCGCTCGAGGCCCTCGAGCTCAGCGGTAGAAACGGCGTCTCCAACGTGCAGCCCGGCTTCGAGCAGGACGTCGGCACCCAATGCGAGACGGAAGGAGCCGTCGATGTGAACATTGACGCGATTCGGGTTGCGCTTCTGCGACTTGATCGAGGTTATGATCATGCTGTTCAGGCTTTCCGATATCTGTTTCAACAGAACATTGCCCGGTACATTATACCGCTCGACACGCGAGCAGTGCCGTGCATCTTGCAGCCACGCGACGGCCTCGCACTCGCTGCACCAGAACTGAAACCAAGATCATCATGCACGAGATTATCGATGGACCCGCTGCTCTGGAGACGTACCGATGGGATTGATGGCGCGCATCGAGAACATCGTGGAGGAGGTTCGGCGGGAACACGCGGCCGACCCGCGCCACACTGTCTACGAAGTGGATATCAGCGAGGACGGTGTCGTCCTGGTTATAGACGCTGTGACGTCTGAACCAACCGCCGCGGAGGCGCTCGAATCCAGGCTGGGCACACTCGAAGCGGCCGACCTGCAAGTAGTTATCAACCGCCTCCCGGGCGAGGACACAACGCCGGGCCACGTGCTCGTGACCTCGGCGATCGCGCCGATGCTCGCGTATCCGGTTGTCTCCGCGACTCATGTTTCGCAGGCGCTTCTGGGTCACCGTCTCATGGTGCTCCGGGTTGAGGGCAGATGGCTACAGTGCAGGTCGCAGGATGGATATCTCGGGTGGATCCATCGCGGTTATGTTCTCCCCGTGGACGAGGTCGCCGCACGTGCGTGGGAGATAGGCACGCCCGGCGAGGTCTGTATTTCGTTGGGTGCGGTACTGGATGGTGATGACGGGGTCGTAGCACGGTTGCCATGGGGGGCGCGCCTTGTCCGGGAGGCCTCTGGTGAGGTCAGACTGCCCGGCGGGCTGAGGGGGAACGTGCGTGGTGAGCTACTACCACTCACCGAGCAGACCAGTCGGTTCCCGCTGCGCGGCCCTGCTCTGGTGGACACAGCTTCTCGCTGGATCGGATCACCATACCTTTGGGGCGGCACGACGCCCTCCGGAGTGGATTGCTCGGGCCTCGTCCAGGCAATCTATCGAACGCACGGGCTGGAAATCCCTCGAGATTCGGATCAGCAGGCCGACAGCGGTACGCCGGTCGATCCAGGCGAGGCGTTCGGGGAGCTGCTCCCGGGTGATCTGCTGTTTTTCGAGGAGGCGCCCGGAAGGATTACGCACGTTGCGCTATCCACCGGAGCGGGCGGGATCATTCACTCATCGCTCGGCAACGGGGGTGTCTGGCTGAACGATGTAGCTGGCGAACTGGATTACGAACGGGAACTGAGGAGCCTGTTCGCATGCGCCCGGCGCTACGCCTAGCCGCCCGGTACGACTACAACGCCAAGTGGTTCGGCGGGCCTTTCGAACTCCGCCAGCCTGGCACCGATAGCATCCTCAGTACGCTTGGCGCGCCAGGTAGATGGCACATCGTTGGCCATTATGCTGAAGGCCAATCTCTCGCCGTCCGCGCTTGTGACGTAACCTGAAAGCGCAGATACATTCATGATGGTACCCGTCTTCGCCCGGAGATTACCCTCGGCGGCCGTATCGTACATCCGCCGCAAGCCATCGGCGCTACCAGCTTCGGGCAGTGAAGTGAAGTATTCCTGCCACGCATCCCCCCGGGCCATATAGTCGAGTAGCTTGATCGTCGTGCGCGGGGTCACCCGATTGAAGCGGGAGAGTCCTGAGCCGTCCACCTGATCGACGGCGGCGGTATCGACCAGCGCCTCGCACTCGAGGAAATACTCCACTGCGCGCGCGCCGCCGGCAAAGCTACCATCGCCAAACGCCACCCGCCCTACCGTCTTGAGCAGGGCCTCCGCGAAAAGATTGTGGCTCACGTGATTGGTCACCGAAATTATCTCGGCGAGCTCAGGTGAACGGTGTATAGCAAGTACGCGCGGTGGCGACGAATCCGCGCGCCCGCCGGCCATACCAACCGGAGAATCGGCGGGGGAACGGATGCTGGTAACGGTGCCGGTTACTCGGATTCCCCGGTCCTCCAGCGTCGCGTAGAGCGCGGATGCAGCGTAATTGGCAGGGTTGACCACCGGTATGCTCCTGGCAACTCCCGGGTGGCCGCCCCGGATACGGCCGGTGACGGCCAGGCCGGTGGGCGTGTGTTCGAACCTGACACGAGTGGAACCGCTCGAGACCGTCTCCACGAGATTCTCGATACCGAGATCGAGGGTCGCGGGTGCAGTCCTGATCTCGGCCGGCATCCCCGCCTCACCGGCCGGCAGTACCCGCACGCTCACCATGCTCTCGCCGAACATCAAAGCTCCGACCGGCGCCGCGTACCAGGCCATCCGGTCGTCTTCCTTCCATCCGTCGCCTATCCAGTCGTCGTCGAAGTAACTGCCGTCACCCACGATATCTCCGCGGATCTCCCGGATACCTCGAGCCAGAAGCGAATCCGCTAGAGCGTCGAAGGTCGCTGACGTACTTTCGAGCATTCGCCCCGAGATCGCCGGGTCGCCGGTTCCGTAGAGTATCAGGTCCCCATCGAGCACCCCGCCTTCGATCTCGCCGTCGGCGAGAAGGTAGGTGGAGAAGCGGAAATCCGGGCCCAGGTAATACAGGGCGGCGGCCGTACTGTATAGCTTCATGTTGCTGGCGGGTGCCAGCGGGCGATCGGCGTTGAGCGAGAAGATGGTGTCACCGCGATCCAGCGAGACCACTAGTACGCCGTAATCCGCCTCGTTCCAACCCGGCTCTCCTATTATGGAACGGAGGTCCATCGCCAGCTCCCGTACCGCAGCCGACGGTTCGTCCGTTGCGGGTGCCGCCGAAGGAGCGGCGCGGGCGGAGTTTGCCGCTGGTGATAGGGATGGAGCGCGCGCTGGTGTCTGGGCAGAGACGCCGGTCAGGGCGATGAGCGCCGAAAATACTGTGAGAAGCCTGCGCATGCGGATAAACTACAATGACTTGGGGGAGAGGACCTTCATTTGGTGGTACATTGTCGAGTCCGCTAAGTTCCCAGGCATCAATTGTTGATCAGGAGATGAACCAGAAGCAGACCGACCAGTATTCCGGACGCACCGGCGGCTAGAAAGACTGTCGTGAACAGGAGCTTCCTTCGGGTCCGTATACGTGCCACTTATATCGCCGTCCTTTCGTCGTCAATCGCCAGCAGCCGAGTCGCCGAGCGCAGCATCTGCGAGGAATATGCCGGCGTTGCCGCTGGCGCGCCTGTCCTCCTATTCTTACGATGTGATGCCCTGAACGCAAATGACTAGATGATAACTGGAATAGGAACAGATCTGGTAGAGGTGAGTCGCATAGAGGCGATGCTGCAGCGCTTCCCGGTCAGGGCGCTCGCGCGGCTGTTCACAGCGGCCGAGCTGGTGCGGTGCCAGCGGGTCACCCACCCCGCCAGATCGTACGCGGCAAGGTTCGCCGCCAAGGAGGCGGTTTTCAAGGCGCTTGGCACCGGATGGGGCCAGCGCGTGCGCTGGACCGACATCGAGGTACTTACCGCACCGTCCGGCGAGCCGTCTCTGCGCCTGAGTGGTGGCGCGCTGCTACTGGCGCGCGAACGCGGCGCGGATACCTTTCACCTATCGCTGACACATACCGAGCACCTGGCAGGGGCGTACGTGATTCTGGAGGGAAATGGTCCGCCGAAGAGCGTTGCCGGCCTGTGAATACGGCCCTGGCATACGCTCTGGTAGCGGCGGCGGCCAATCTGGTAGGTGGCCTCGTCATAACAACTGCCTCGCCCAGCGGTCGAGTAACGCAGCGGCTCCTCATCGGGTTTGGCGCGGGTTTCATGCTGGCTGTAGCCTTCCTGGCGATGATACCGGAGGCAATGAACCTCGGTGGGGCGCCCGCGATAGGCATCCTCGGCGGCTATCTCCTGGTCCACCTCACGCAGCACGTGCTGACACCCCACTTCCATTTCGGCGAGGAGACGCACGACGGTGCCATGGTGAACCCATGGGTGGGAATCACCGCGCTGCTGGGGCTGCTACTTCACACGTTCTTCGACGGCGTGGCCATAGCCAGCGGCTTCAGTGTCGATGCGGCGCTCGGCCTGCTCATCTTCACGGCCATATTACTGCACAAAATTCCCGAGGGTGTAACAATCGCCTCGATCCTGATCGCGAGCGGGAATAGCAAAGGCCGAGCTATCGGCGGGGTTCTACTGCTTGGAGTGTTCACGATCCTGGGCGTGCTCCTCACGGCTTTCTTCGAGCCGCTCCAGCGACATGGCCTGGCACTGAGCGCAGGCGTTACAATTTATGTGGCCGCATCGAACCTGGTACCCGAGGTGCAGAAGGAGCATGGCCTCCGCCACGCCGCATCGGTTTTTATGGGGGTCGGCCTCTACCTGGCCGCACATCTCATCCTCGACGGACTTCATCTCTAGGAAATCGCCGATGAGTGACGGGTCGCCTCAGGATCCCGATCTGACGCTCTTCCCTGACGCGTCAGAACCGCCACCGCCTGCGCCTCCGACTGTCGATTCGGACGCCCCGCTGCCGGAGCGCATGCGGCCGCGCTCCATCGACGAGATGGTAGGCCAGGACGCGCTGCTTGGTCCCAGCGGCACGCTCAGGCGCCTCCTTGCGTCGGGACGGGTACCAAGTCTGATTCTGCATGGCCCGCCGGGCAGCGGAAAGACGACCTTAGCCCGTTTGATCGCCGCGCAGGTGGACGCGGTGTTCGTTCCGTTCAGTGCCGTCAGCGAGGGTGTCCCGCGGCTGCGCGAGATAGTCAAGGAGGCCCGACTACGACAGAAAGCCAACCAGCGCACGCTCCTATTCGTCGATGAGATTCATCGCCTCAATAAGGGCCAGCAGGATTTTCTGCTGCCATATGTGGAATCGGGTCTGGTGACGCTGGTCGGCGCTACTACCGAGCACCCCGCTTTCGAGGTCAACGCCGCGCTCCTTTCACGCGCCACTGTGGTGGTTCTGGACGCGCTGGGCGATGAAGAGCTTCGTCAGGTCCTACACCGCGCGCTTGAGGACACTGAGCGGGGTCTCGGGTCGGCAGATCTGCGGCTCGACCCGGCAGCCGAAGAGCTACTCATTCGTGGTGCGGCGGGTGACGCTCGGCAGGCTCTCGGTGCGCTCGACACGGCGGCGCGACTGGCGGGCGGTACGGGCGAGATCGGGCGAACGCACGTGGCCGAGGCGCTCCAGAAGCCGCTCAGCCAGTACGATACGACCACAGCGTTTCAGATGCTGTCGGCCTTCCATAAGTCGTTGCGCGCAAGCGATGGATCTGCCGCGCTTTACTGGGGAATGCGGATGGTGCGCGCGGGTGAAGATCCGCTCGTTCTCTTCAGGCGCCTGGTCGCGGCGGCATACGAAGACGTGGGCCTCGCCGATCCACGAGCCGGTTACGTAGCCACACAGGCCATGCAGGCATACGAGCGGCTAGGTCCGCCCGAGGGCTACCTCCCGCTGGCCAATGCAATCCTCTACGTTGCCACCGCACCGAAATCCAATCGCGCGTACCTCGCGCTCAAGGGGGCCATGGAAGCGGCCGAAGCGCATCCGAATGCTCCCGTCCCGCTTCATCTCCGCAACGCCTCCACCAGCCTGATGCGGGAGTGGGGGTTCGGCTCCGATTACAAATACGCCCACAACTACGAGGGAGCACACGTGGATATGCAGTGCCTGCCGGACGCACTGGCCGAGGCGAGCTTCTACGAGCCGTCGGATCAGGGTTACGAAGTCGAAATCCGGGCTCGGCTGAAGGCGTGGGGCGGGGGAGAGTGATGGTAGTTCGCGCCCTCCGGCTCCTTCTGCGCAATGACATTCTCCGACTGCGTGCCTTGCTGCGCCACCCGACGGCCGGCAGTGTGCTCGGGATAGCGTTTCCGGCACTTCTTATAATCGCACTGCTCTGGGCCATCGGGCCGGCGGCATTACCGGACGTGTCCGATGCGCGTGGAGCTGTTGGCTTCGGAATGCTGCTCGCCGCGGTGCCGGCACTGTTTTCGTATACTATCCTCTTCCGTGGATCGGATGCTCCTTTCATACGTCGGCTTGGACTCCCCGGGCGAGCGCTTTACTGGGAGCGATCTTGTCGACTCGGCGCTCTCTCAGGGGCAGCCACAGCCGCGCTTCTGCTCCCGTTCCTGGCTGCCAGTTCACCCCTCGCGCGACCGTTGCTCGTAGCCCTGAGCGCGAGCACGGTCGCGTGGGCGACCTCGCTGCTCGCGCTCTCGGGAGCGGCAAGGTCACTTGGCCGCCCGCGCCAGGGCAGGCGCGGTGTTCTCAGCATGGGGTTCAGAGACCCCGAGCTGGCGGCCGCCGCACCGCTCGTATACGCGCCCGTTCTCCCGCTGCTGGCGGCCGCCGTGGCCGCAGGGTTCGTGGGCGCGGCGCCGGGCGCGCAATGGACGAGACTGGCGCTCCCACTGGCGATTTCTGTACTATCCGCAGCCGCGGCCACGCGTCTGTACGAAGCGGCGTTACCACGTTTCGCTCCGCGCGCGCTCGAGATGGCGTTCGCGCCGCCGCCGCCGGCGGACAAAGGCGATCTCGCGGTGGGGCGCGGTCTTACTGCACTCCTGCCCAGGCGCGCTGTGGCGGTCTGGGCCCGTGATGCCGCTGTCGGAGGCCGCCGCTTTCCGTGGGCGGCTCGCCTGGCCTGGCCGATCGCACTCATAGGATTCTTTGCACTGGCCCGCTGGGGGGCGGATCCGGCCACACGCACCTGGGTGCTTGCCGCTGGTGCGCTCGCGCTGGTGGCGCAGGGCGGCGCGGTCGTCGCGCTCGGTCAGATGGAGCGCCAGGGCCCGCGCTGGGTAGATCGCGCGCTAGGCCTCGGCTGGGGCAGCCGGCTCACAGGGCGGTGGCTATGGGGATGGGGCCTTTCTCTCTGGATTGGCGTGCCGATCGCCGTGGCCTGGAGCTGGCTGGCTGGTGCCGCAAACGGCTGGGCCTGGCTGGTTGCGGGCGCGGTCACCGCCGGCATAGCCAGCGGTGTGTCCGTCGGCGTTGCGGGGAGAATATGAACAGTCAGATTCCGCTCGAGGTCATCGGCCTGCGAAAGGCTTATCACCGGCGCCCCATCCTCCGCGACGTATCGTTCCGGCTGAATCCGGGAGACGCTATGGCAGTGGTTGGTCCCAATGGAGCGGGTAAGTCGACCCTCCTCGGGTGCCTCACCGGCGACAGGCTCCCCGACGGCGGTGAAGTGCGAGCCTGTGGCCATGACCCTTTCGAGGATCCGGTCTCCACCGCACGGTGTATGGGATTCGTGCCGGAGCAGCCGTTCCTCTACGGTGAGCTGAGGGTGGGCGAGATGCTTGGCTTCGTCGTGTCTGCCCGCGGCCTGGACTCTGACGAGGGTCACGCCGAAATCGAGAGGCTGCTGGCGCTCCTGGGGCTTGCGGGCGCCGATTCGGTGCTGTGCCGCGAGCTCTCGCAGGGGATGGGTCGGAAGGTGGCGATCATCTCCGCGCTACTGCATCGTCCCGCACTACTTGTCCTGGATGAGGTCATGAACGGCCTCGACCTGACCTCGGCCGAGGGGCTCCTGGAGGAGCTGACCACGCGCCGTGCCGAGGGCGCCGCAGTCATGCTCTCCAGCCATGACCTGGAGCTGCTTGGTCGCTGGTGTAACCGTGGTCTGCTCCTTGCGCCAGTTAGAGATCCCAGGCTTCTGACTGGTCGGGATTGGCAGCGATGGAGCGAACAGCCGACTCTCGCCGCAGAAGGCATTTGACAGCACTCCCCGAAGCCTCGCGATCGTCCGAGGCTCCGACGTTTTCCAGAGAGGTCGTATGCGATTCGTGAGATGTATTTCCTTCGCCGCTGTGCTAACGTTACTGGCACTATCGGGCTGCGGCACTTCGGTATTTCAGGAGCCACAGGTCGATCTGGAAGGGGTCCAGCTCGGTGGGATCGGTCTTCGCGGTGGAACGCTCCTGGTAAACCTCAGAATCGTCAATCCGAATGGCTTCGCGCTCAGCGCCAACCAGCTGACGTACGATCTCGCCGTTGCAGACCCGGACGTACCCGGCGACACCGCCTGGGTAGAGTTCGCGTCCGGCACGTACGATCAAGCATTCTCTGTGGGTGCCCGCGACACCTCGCGCGTGCAGATTCCCATCGAGTTCAGCTACTCCGGACTGGGCGGCGCCGCATCCTCGCTGCTTAGCGCCGGCACCTTCGACTACCGGGCGAGCGGAAGCGTGAACGTGGGAACTCCGCTGGGCAGTTATGACGTGCCGTTTCGGAAGCGCGGCATAGTTACACTCATGGGGGTGAGCTGATGCAGATTGGCTCGACGTCGGGCGCAACCATACACTGATGATAGAGTTAGAGGAGCCAAGAGAGCGTGCAATACTGGTCGGCGCACCCGGAAAGGAGCTCGGCCCGGAAGCGGCCGACGAGCACCTCGAGGAGCTCGGGCGCCTCGTGGATACTGCGGGCGCCGAGATAGTAGGTGAAGTCCGCCAGCGGATTGAATCCCCCAATCCACGATTTTACATCGGCAAGGGCAAAGCCGATGAGCTGCGCACCGAGGTGACGGAGCGGAACGCTACCTTGATTGTGTTCGACGAGGAGCTCTCACCCGCGCAGGGAAAGAATCTGGAGGAGTTCACAGGTACGCGCGTAATGGATCGCGCGGAGATCATCCTGGACATCTTCGCGAAGCGTGCCAGAACGGCCGAGGCCAGGCTTCAGGTTGAGCTGGCGCAGCTACAATATCTCCTTCCCCGGCTCACCCGCATGTGGGCACACCTTTCGCGCGTGCGGGGCGGCATCGGCATGCGCGGACCCGGCGAGACCCAGCTCGAAACCGACCGCCGCATGATCGGCCAGCGCATCAGCCGACTGAAGGACGACCTGGCGCGGGTCGCCCGTCAGCGCGTCACGCAGCGCAAGGGACGCACAGAGGTGTTGCAGGCCGCGCTCGTCGGCTATACCAACGCGGGCAAATCTTCCATACTCCGCAAGCTTTCCGGCAGCGAGCTTTTCGTAGAGGACCGACTCTTCGCGACTCTGGACGCCACCACACGCACTGTCGATCTGGGCGATGCCTACGAGGCACTCGTCACCGATACTGTAGGATTCATTCGTAAGCTACCGCACCACCTGGTCGCCTCTTTTCGTGCCACTCTTGAGGAGGCTGGCGAGGCTGATCTCCTCCTGCACGTCATCGACATCTCCCATCCGGGTTGGGAGCAGCAGAAGGAAGTCGTCGACGAGGTCCTCGAAGGACTCGGCCTCGCCGACCGACCCACCGCCCTGGTCTTCAACAAAGTCGATCGCCTCACGCACGAAGAGGAAGAAGATCTCCGTGAGAAGGCCAGCATCGCCTTCTCAGAAGAATCTGTTTTTGTGTCCACGGTGGAAGAAGGCGGTCTGGATCCACTGCGCGAGCTGCTGCATGAGAAGATCACCGCTATCAGGCCCGAAGTCCGAATTGTTCTTCCGGCGGCACAGGGCGCCGCACTGGCAGAGGTATACCGCGATGGCGAGGTACTGGAGCGTGAGGATGAGGGTGCCGAGGTGCGGCTGCGCGCGCGTCTCCCGGCATCCGCGATCGGCCGGCTCCGCGGACGCCCAGGTATAATTATTCACGACGGCCAATGACCGCTGCCGATGGAGCGCTTGAGCGGCTCTGGATAGTGGGGGCCGGATCCGTCGCGCTCGCATTCGCCTCCCGGTTGAATGACTCACCGGCGATAGGGGCAATTCACCTCTCCGGCCGGCAGGACAATCCACCTGACCATCCGATCTTCACGGGAGCTTCGCGGGTAACGTATTCTGTCGGTTTGACTCCGCCGGATACGGATCCGACGGCGGTTCTCGTAGCAGTGCCGGATCGGGCGATAGCCGGAGTCGCGGCAACGCTCGCTGGCTTCGACCTTCAGCCGATCCCGGTCCTGCACCATAGCGGCGCGCTCGGCCGGGAAGTTCTTGAGCCGCTGCGAGCCGCGGGGTGGTCTACCGGATCGCTGCACCCCCTTGCGGCCATCCCGCGCGGCGATACCGGAGCCGCGGGCCTGCAGGGTGCATGGTTCGCGCTCGAAGCGAATGGGACCGCCCGAACGCTGGCTGAACAGATTGTCGCATCGGTCGATGGACGTATTATCGACATCGACGAAGGCGGTAAGCCCCTGTATCATGCGGCGGCGGTATTCGCATCGAATTATGTCGTTACCCTCCTCGCGACCGCCGAGCGCCTGTTTCGTGAAGCCGGAGCCGATGAGGCGGACACCCGCGCCGCTCTCGCCGCCCTGGCCGCGGGCGCGCTGAACAACGTGTAGGCACACGGCCCCGGGGTCGCGCTGACCGGCCCGATCGCGCGCGGCGACGTCGATACTGTCCGCCTGCACCTCGACCGGTTGTCGCACCGCGATGCAGCGCTATATTCCTGCCTCGCGCGCGCCACCCTCGAACTCGCCGGGCCCGGGTTGGACGCAGAAGCGCTGAAACATCTGCACAGCCTTTTAGGGGATGCCGGATGAGGCTCTACATCAATATCGATCATGTAGCAACCATAAGGCAGGCGCGCCGCACCGACGAACCGGATCCGGTTCGCGCGGCGGTTCTGGCCGAGATGGGCGGGGCCGAAGGCATAACGGTTCATCTGCGCGAGGACCGTCGGCACATTCAGGATCGTGACGTGGAACTGTTGCTCCAGTCAGTCAGGACCGGAGTGAACCTCGAGCTTGCGGCGGTTTCCGACGTAGTCGAGCTGGCAGTCCGCTGGCGACCCATGCAGGTTACACTTGTCCCCGAACGGCGCGAGGAGGTGACGACTGAGGGTGGGCTAGCGCTGACCTCAATGGACGCACGTGGCGCCCTGGAGAGCGCTCTGCAGCGGTTGGGGGACGCAGGGGTAAGAACATCACTCTTCATCGACCCCGACCCCGAGGCGATCAGGACTTCGGCGGCCATGGGCGTCGATGCCATCGAGCTGCACACCGGCGAGTATGCCAACGCCAGCAAGAGCGCTGCTCAGTTCGAACTGGACAGGGTGCGGCGCGCTGCGGCACTCGGACGCTCGCTGAACCTCGCTGTTCATGCGGGGCACGGACTCACGTATCAGAACGTCGGTCCCGTAGCCGCCATCGCGGATATCGAGGAGCTCAACATAGGGCATTCTGTGATAAGCCACGCGGTATTCGTTGGTCTCGAAAGGGCCGTGCGAGAAATGGGCGACCTTATTCGGAGGGCGTATGTCTGAACCCCTTAGCAACTACCTTGCGATGGAAGCAGGTGAGTACCTGGCGGAGTTACAGTCGCTACTGGCCGGGAGCGATGAGCCCGATGCCGATAAGGCCGTGCGACTCGCGCGCGCCATACGCGGTAGCGCGCGCATGGCCGATGCGACCGCGATCGCCGCGGTCGCAGAGAAGTTGGAGGACGCCGCGGACTCGGTGCTTAGCGGCGACCTAGCCTGGAGTGATGACCTGCGTCGGCTATCCCTTCGGACGATCGAGGACCTGAAGATTCTGGTGAATGCGACGGGAACCTGGGGACTTGCGGAGGAGCAGCGGGCGCGCGAAGCCCTCGAGCGCTGGAACCCCTTGGCGTCTAACTCGACTGACGCGCCGATCCCCATAACGCGGCTGTTCTTCGACTACCCAGGCATCTCCCCCGACGATTCCGTCGTGCCCGTCGAGACATTAACGATAGACGCGAGTAAAGCCCTGGAAGAGTCGCTTCGCCTTAAAGCGCCGATCGAGCAACAACTCGCGAGCAGCGGATCGAGCGATTCCGAGCTTCGTGAGTTGCTGGATGAGCTTTTCAGCCTGATAGACATAGCGGCAGCCGCTACGCGCGCGTAGGTATGCGCGCGTATTCAAAGACGATAGTAGGGCTGATACTCAGTGTCCTCCTGTTGGCATGGGCCCTTCGAGATGTCTCTCTGGCCGAAGTCGCTAGCGAGCTCGGGCAGGCCGACCTGCTCCTCCTGACGGCCGCGACGGTAATAACCATCCTGGGGATGGCGATCCGCGCTGTCCGCTGGGGAGTACTCCTCATCCCCGCCGCTCCCGGTATACCGTTTCGACCCAGATTCGCGTCCACGGTGATCGGGTTCGCGGCCAATAACATCCTTCCCGCCCGCATAGGCGAGCTCGCCCGCGCATACGCGCTCGGCCACCTCACCCGTGCCACCGTCGGAGCGGCCCTCGCGGCCCTCGTCGTCGAGCGTATTCTGGACGGGATCGTTCTAGTGGCGCTCCTCTTTGGCGCCATGGCCACGCCTGGATTTCCCGATACCGGACCGATCGCCGGCGTGGATCCGCAGCGCGCAGCCGCCGTCGTCGCGTTCCTTATGGGCGGGGCAGGTCTCGTACTGTTCGCCCTCGTCATCGCCCCGAAGATGTCGCTTCGCGTCGGGGCTATGGTCACCAGCCCGTTACCGGACCGCTTCGCCGATCCGATTATGCGGGGAATTGGTTCCTTCCTCAGCGGACTGGAGTCGCTGCGCAGCGGGCGAATATTCCTGGCCTCCGTCCTGCTAGCCGCGGGTCAGTGGATCTTTCTGGCACTCTCGTTTCAACTCGCGTTTCGCGCGTTTGGCATTTACCAGGTGCCTTTCGTAGGAGGCGTTTTTCTGCAATCCCTGATCTCCCTCGCGGTTGCCATTCCGTCGTCACCCGGCTTCTTCGGTCCATTCGAGGCCGCGGCAACGGTCGGCCTGGCGCTCTGGGAAGTCACCCCGGAGAAGGCCGTCTCCTTCGCGGTTGGCTTTCATCTCGCCGGCTTTATTCCGATCACATTGATGGGCTTTTACTATGTATGGCGGTTCGGAATGAAGTGGAGCGATGTACGGCGGGTGGAGGAGAAGATTGATGATGAACAGCCGCTCCCCAATGTCTGAACCGGATACCATTTCACTTCTCGCACCCGCCAAAGTGAACCTGCGGTTGCGCATTCTGAGTAGAGAGGATTCGGGGTTCCATAATCTCGAGACCATCTTCTGCGCGGTGTCGCTCGCGGACACGATCAGAATTGTCCGTGGCGCCCCAGGTATCGAGCTTCTGGTCGATGGGGCCGTAGAGACGGGACCTACTGAGCAGAACCTTGTTATGAAGGCGGCGCGCAGATTCTATCAGGAATTCGGTCAACCGGCGGAGATCCGCATCGAGCTGACCAAACGGATTCCGTCGGGTGCCGGGCTCGGAGGCGGGAGCTCGGACGCCGCCACGACACTACTGGCACTTAACGCATTGCACGATCGGCCATTTACGGCTGAGGAACTACTGCAGTGGGGGAGCGATCTCGGAAGTGATGTTCCTTTCTTCCTATGTAGCTCGCCACTAGCCCTCGCCTGGGGACGAGGCGAGCGACTGCTCAGCTTGCCTCCTCTGCCCGCACGTCATGTCCTGATTGCCTATCCGGGAGCGCCGCTATCCACCCGCGATGCGTTCGCGCGTTTCGCCGAGTCGCGCGGCGATGGCTATCCAGCGCTAGCCGGCGCGATGCCGCTATCTCGCCTGAGCTCATGGGACGGGATAGCCGGACTGGCGGTGAACGATTTCGAATTGTTCGCGATGGAGCGAATTCCCAAACTGCGCTACGCTCACGCCGCGATGCGCCGGGCTGGTGCGTTTGTCGCCCTACTGGCAGGCAGTGGCAGCTCCATGTTCGGTATCTTCAATTCCGCTGATCAGCGTCAGGTGGCCGCGTGGGAGATCGAGGAAATGGGACTTCAGGTCTGGAGCGCGGATACTCTGTCGGGAGAGCCTAAGCCGGGTTGACCCCTATCTGACGTGCCGGTAAATTTTGACGGCTGAATGCCCCCTGGTGTAATGGCAGCACACGGGTCTTTGGAACCCATGGTGGAGGTTCGAATCCTCCGGGGGCAATGAAAAGGGAGGGCGATCCGATGATCGCCCTCCCTTTGCTTTCGCTGGCCGTGCCTCAGCGCAATTCTATCTGTACCTCTTCCCAGCGCCCGCGCACTGAGCGGCGGCGCCACGCCAGTTGTTCCAGATATGTTACGCCTTCTCGCGTTATGGAGATCAGCGAGCCCACCGAGCGGTTCTGCAGGTATTTCTGCTCCACGAGGTACCTGATGAGACGGTCGGTCTCATCCCGGTCGAAGCCGAGCTGATCACCCACCTTGATGCCTAGCATCTCCAGATTCTCGTTACCGCCACTTATGGTATGGACGTGTTGAAGCAGTACGAAACTGTTGCGTTCCGTACGCTCCGCGCGGAAGTTGCGTCTTCTTGCTGCTCCCATCGGGCACCTCCATCTAGTTGCGCGAGCCGCGCAAAACGCATGTCAGATAGTAGTTAGCGCTCCACTGCCTGCTTCCGATTACCCCCACCCCAGAGGTCCGTTCCGCCCTGAACGATCGCTCATTCGCCAATCGAGCGCCAGCGATTCCCGCGGATATTGGGCAATATAAGGACCGACGGCTTTGTCGAAAGCGCTGACGCCGACAGGTCAGATACACGTTACGGTGCGAATCGCACAGCCTCCGCGCAGGGAACATGCCGCGCCGGTGCCGCCGACTTGACGCTACCCATTGTCTTTCCTATCTTTCCGGGCTGTAGTAGATACTTTTAACTCGCGCTCTCGCTTTGATGTCCGACCCGTTTGCCAGCGGCCCGGCCGGCTCGATGGTCATGCTTGCCGGCTCAGCCAACCGGCCCCTGGCTTCCGAAATCGCGGATACGCTGAAGATACCGCTTGGCGACGCCACGATTCGGCGGTTCGCCGACGGAGAGATCTTCGTCCGCATTAATGAGAACGTGCGTGGTCGGGACCTCTTCATAGTGCAGCCGACTTCGTCGCCGTCGGACAATGTCATCGAGCTGCTGCTGCTCATCGACGCAGCTCGGCGGGCGTCGGCGGCTCGCATCACCGCTGTAATTCCATACTTCGGATATGCCAGACAGGACCGCAAGGACCAACCGCGGGTAGCGATCGGGGCCAAGCTTATGGCGAACATGATCGCAACTGCCGGGGCAGATCGCGTGCTTGGAGTGGACTTCCACCAGCACCAACTTCAGGGCTTCTTCGATATCCCCGTCGACCATCTCTATGCGGCACCGGTCATAACGAGGTATTTCCGGGAGAAGGACCTGAAGAACCTGGTGGTAGTGGCGCCGGATGTGGGCGCAGCAAAGATGGCGAGGGGATTTGCCAAGCGTCTCGATGCGAGCATAGGCATCATCGACAAGCGCCGACCGACGGCGAACGTCGCGGAAGTTCTGAACGTGATCGGAGAGGTGGAGGGACGGGATTGCCTCATTGCCGATGACATGATCGACACGGCCGGCACCATGACGGAGGCGATAACCGCGCTCAAGAACCGTGGTGCCCGCAACGTATACTGCTGCGCCACACACGCCCTGCTCTCGGGCCCGGCGGTGGAACGGTTGTCGGGTTCGCCGCTCACGGAGCTGGTGGTAACGAACACTATCGACATACCGCAGTCCAAGCGGTTCCGGCAGTTGACTGTGCTTTCGGTCGGTGAGTTGGTGGCACGAGCCATCCATTATACCCACTCGAACGAATCGGTGAGTTCGCTGTTCGAGTAAATTCAGCCGGGACGCGCACATGGCACGTCTCAACGACGCTTCGGAAACATCAATTGGAGGGATAAAGATGGCCACACTCAACGCACGCACCCGCACGGATCATGGAAAAGGTGCCGCGCGATCGCTGCGCCGCACCGGAGAGATCCCCGCGGTCGTATACGGCCACGGTGAGGCTACCCGTATGCTCTCGGTTAACGAGCACGAGCTCGAACAGCTGCTAAACTCGATAAGCGTGGAGAACACGCTGGTCGAGCTCAAGGTGGATGATGCGGCCGCTTCACGCGCACTGATCCGTGAAGTGCAGTATCACCCGGTGAAGCCGATCATCCTGCACATCGACCTCTATAAGGTTCACGCGGGTGAGAAGATCCGCCTGGAGGTGCCTGTCCGTCTGGAAGGTAATCCGATCGGCGTCCGTGAATCTGCCGGTGTTCTGCAGCAGCAGCTTCACGAGATCGAGGTCGAGTGCCTCCCGAAGGACATCCCCGAGGTGTTCGTAGTGGATATCGCCGGGCTGGAGATCGGCGATGCAGTGCACGTTCGCGATCTGAGCCTGCCGGATGTCAAAGTGCTCAATGACGGCGATCTCTCGATCTGCGCTGTTATAGCTCCTTCGGCCGCCGCCCTTCCGGAGGACGAGGAGATCGAGGCAGGCACGGAGGATGTCGAGCCCGAGCTCATCGGCGGTGGGGAAGCGGACGAGGTTCCGGCCGACCAGGGCTGACCCGGGGTTCTGGCGTCGTTGCAGTCATGGGCGCGACCAGAGTTATCGTTGGGCTCGGAAATCCCGGAGCCGAGTACTCGCGAACGCGCCATAACGTCGGCTGGTGGCTGCTGGATCGACTCGCCGAGATGTGGTCGCTGGGACGGTTCCGAGGCCGTACGCCAGCCGCAATAGCCGAGGGACGGGCCGAGGGGTACCCCGTGAAGCTCGTCAAACCGCTCACCTACATGAATCGAAGCGGTTCAGTGGTAGCGCCGCTCCGAAATCGCGACGATTTCGACCTGAGTCGGGACCTTCTGGTCATAGTGGACGATGTCGCGCTCGAGCCCGGTCGTGCCCGTTTCCGGGCTGCGGGAAGCGCGGGGGGCCATAACGGCCTGAAATCGATCGAGGCAAGCCTCGGCACGCGCGAATACTGTCGGCTCCGCATTGGTGTGGGCGGCGCCCCACCGGGCGCTGACCTCGCGCGCTGGGTGCTCGCCGCTCCGTCCCGGGGGGACAGAGATGCGATCGGTGAGATCTTCCCGGACCTGATGGAGGGGGTGATCCTCTGGATGACCGAGGGAAGTGAAGCAGCAATGAGACGTTGTAACAGTTGATTGCCTTTTTCGGCCGTGCCTGCGGCCTTCAAGTAACCTGAATCGGAGAGAATCACGTGATTGATCTCGCCTGGCTGGCTGGGCCTCTCGGCCTCGTCGGCCTGTTCGCGGCCCTCATGCTCTACCTTTATATCCGCAGGCAGCCGGCGGGGAACGAGGTGATGCGCGATATCGCGGCGCAAATTGAAAGCGGCGCGATGACGTTCCTGAAACGGGAATACTCGGTTCTCGCGGTATTCGTCATCATAGTAGCCGGATTGCTGTGGTGGGCTATCGGGATGTGGACGTCGGTTGCGTTCCTGTTCGGTGCATTGTCGTCGATGACGGCCGGGTTCATCGGGATGAAGGCGGCGACGAAGGCCAACGTCCGCACGTCGGAGGGCGCAAGGAGCTTTGGTCAGGGCGTGGCGCTCCGGATGGCATTCTCGGGTGGAGCGGTGATGGGACTAGCAGTCGCCTCGCTGGGCCTGTTCGGCATAGGCGTTATCTACTACTTCGGCATACACCGGCTCGGCTTCCCGATCGACTCGGAAGTACTCATGTTCGCCGAAGTAATATCCGGTTACGCAATGGGCGCTTCGACCATAGCCCTGTTCGCCCGCGTGGGTGGCGGCATCTATACCAAGGCCGCTGACGTCGGAGCGGACCTCGTGGGGAAGGTCGAGGCTGGCATACCCGAGGACGATCCGCGCAATCCCGCGACCATCGCCGACAATGTGGGTGACTGCGTCGGCGACACCGCTGGAATGGGCGCGGATATCTTTGAATCGTACGTCGGTTCAGTTATCGCCACCATCGCCATTGCGGCCACCAGCCTCGTTTACGCATCCGATCGTCTCGAAGCGCTGGCTCTTCCGGTCCTCACGATCGCTGTGGGCCTCATAGCTTCGCTGATCGGCATCGCTCTCATGCGGGTCCTGGAGCGCTCCAATCCAGCGGCTGCCCTGCGGAACGTCACATTTATCGCGGCCGGTATCTTCCTGGTCGTCATGTACTTCATTGTCGGCGCTCTCGACTTCGGAGCCACGGATCCGGTTACCGGAAAGGTTTATGGGGCCATGGGTCCCTTCTGGGCGATACTCGCTGGAGCACTCGTCGGTATCGGGATCGGGCTCGTAACGGAGTACTACACCGCGGCCAAGCCGGTCAGGCGCATTGCCGAAGCGTCGGAAACCGGCTCAGCCACAAATATCATCGCTGGTCTCGCGGTGGGTATGGAGTCCACGGTCATCCCGCTGGTTCTCATCTGCGTGGCGATATGGATTTCGTACTTCTTCGCATCACTTTACGGAATCGGCATTGCGGCGGTCGGAATGCTGGCGACGGTCGGCGTCACCATGTCGGTAGACGCGTACGGCCCCATCGCCGACAACGCCGGCGGTATCTCGGAAATGTCGCACCTGGGCCCGGAAACGCGCGAGATCACCGATGGCCTGGATTCGATAGGTAATACCACCGCGGCCATTGGTAAGGGGTTCGCGATCGGGTCGGCGGCGCTGACCGCCCTCGCGCTCTTCTCCGCGTACGCCTCGGCAGTCGGCCTGCGCGAGGTAGGCATCAACCTCATCGATCCGGCCGTGGTTATCGGCTTCCTCATCGGCGGTACGATTCCCTTCTATATCGGCGCCCTTACCATGACGGCCGTGGGGCGCGCGGCGCAGGGAATGGTCGAGGAGGTCCGTCGCCAGTTCCGCGAGATCGCCGGGATCATGGAGGGCACCACCAAGCCCGATTCAGCACGCTGCGTGGACATCTCCACGCGCGCGGCGCTCCGCGAGATGATCCTGCCCGGAACCGTCGCGGTCCTGGCGCCGGTGGCGATGGGGTACTTTGTGGGTGTAGCCGCTCTCGGTGGAATGTTGGCCGGCGCCACTCTCACCGGCGTGCTGCTGGCCCTGTTCATGGCTAACGCCGGCGGCGCATGGGACAACGCAAAGAAGTTCATCGAGGCGGGTGCAATGGGCGGAAAGGGATCCGAGCCGCACAAAGCTGCCGTGGTGGGCGATACGGTCGGCGATCCATTCAAGGACACCTCCGGCCCGTCCATGAACATTCTCATCAAGCTCATGAGCGTTGTTTCGCTGGTCCTCGCCCCCTGGTTTGTGAGGGTATGGGAAGCCCGCACTGGAGAGACCATCGAACTCGGTATGCTGATTGAGACCGCCCGAACAGCGGTATCTGCCCTCCTGGGGTAAAAATTAGTGCGGGAGTGCGGAAGTGCGAGAGTGCGGCGCTGG
>DASSKB010000156.1:0-4151 GCA_035690925.1 Longimicrobiaceae bacterium | reverse complement strand
TGGCGAGCGTGGGGACGCTCCTATCAGGAGTTGCTCACGAGCTGAACAACCCGCTCCACGCGATCCGCAATTTCGCCCAGCTCCTGCTGCTGGACCCGCGCGCCGACGACGACCGCGAAGCGCTGGAGATAATGCGTCGCGAGGCGGACCGGGCAGCCAAGATAGTCGCCGACCTGCGATTCGTGGGTCGCCAGACGCAGGAGGCAACTGTCGAGACGGAGGCCGTGGACCTCAACGACATCGTCCGGCACGTGCTCAAGATGCGGCGTTACGCCATAGAGACGAGGGGCGTCGAGGTACGCGAAGATCTAGCTGCAGATCTGCCGCCGGTGAGGGCGAACCGGAGTGAGATCGACCAGGTGGCGCTGAACCTGGTGCTGAACGCGGAACAGGCGCTGGTGGACGACGGACCTGTCCGTCGCCTCATTCTGCGGACGGCGCCAACCGCCAACGGCGCGATCCTGGAGGTAGCGGACACCGGACCGGGCATAGAGCCCGAGCACCTGGACCGCATCTTCGACCCGTTCTGGACCACGAAGTCGCCGGGGCAGGGAACCGGCCTCGGCCTCAGCCTGGTCCATAGCATTATCGCGGAGCACGGCGGGACCATTCGGGTCGAGAGCGAGCCGGGCAAAGGCGCATGTTTCACCGTGGAGCTGCCGGCGCCAGGCGACTCACTGGTTGCGGTCGAAGCGGAGTCGCCAGGTGAGAGATCGAAGGCGCTCCGAATCCTGGTCGTGGACGACGAAGCCTCGATTCGCGAATCTCTCGGACGGTATCTTCGCAGACGTGGTCACACGGTGGACGAAGCGGTAGATGGCCTGGACGCGCTCAGGCACCTCGAGGGGGATGGACCGGAGTACGATATAATACTTTCCGACCTGCGCATGCCGGGAATGAGTGGCCAGAAGCTATTCGACCGGCTACGCGAAAGCGGCCGCGGTTGGGACCGGCGTGTCGTGTTGATGACTGGCGACGCCGCGAGTGAGGACGCGAGGGCGATCCTAGAAGCCACAGAAGCTCCTGTTGTCATGAAGCCGGCAGACCTCGATGAGGTGGCGCGAGTGATCGAGGAGCACGCCCGCTGGGCACAGCAGCATTCCGACGAGTAGCCCGACCCACCGTAATGGAGGAGAGATGAAGAAGACGATACTTCTGGTGGAGGACAACGAGGACAACAGAAGCATCTATCGCACCGTCCTGGAGCACTTCGGGTACGGCGTCCTGGAAGCGCCCGACGGTGAGGAGGGGGTGCGGATCGCCCGCGAGTCCGTCCCTGATCTCATCCTCATGGACATCTCCATTCCGCTGCTCGACGGCTGGCAGGCCACCAAGCTCCTCAAAGCGGAGGAGGGTACTTCCGAGATCCCCATAATCGCGCTTACCGCCCACGCGCTCGCCACCGACCGCGCCAAAGCGGAGGAGGTCGGCTGCGACGGCTACCTAGCTAAACCGGTGGAACCGCGGCGGGTCCTCGAAGAGGTCCAGCGGCTGGTCGGTGATTCCACTCCGTGAGCTCTGATGAGGTGGAGCAGCTCAGGGCCCGCGTGGCCGAGTGGGAGGGCCGCTATTCACAACTACTGGGATCAGCGCCCCTGCTCGTCTACGCCGCCGACAACGACGGGCGTATAACGGCGATAAGTCGCGCTGGCGCGGACATACTCGGGCGTACGGTAGAGGATCTGATCGGAAGGCTCTTCACCGAAGTAGTTGCGCCCGAAGATCTCGCCAGGGCCTCCGCCAACCTTGAGGATATCGTGGCAGCTCAGGCGCTGGAGCAGGAGGCGGAGCTCGGCGAAGAGGAGATCCGCATCGTCCGACCCACGGGCGAGCGACGGCTGGTTGCTATCAACTCGACCAAAATAATCGAGAACGGGCGGATGGTCGGCGTGCGCGGCTTCGGGCGCGACATAACCGAGGAACGCTCCAAGGAGGCTCAGCTCCGCAGTGCCGGCCGAACAGCGGGAATAGCGACACTGCTTTCAGGCGTTGCCCACGCCATCAACAATCCCCTTACATCCATCAAGAGCTTCGCTGAGCTCATGCTGCTGGATGAGCGCCCGGAAGACGACCGTGAGGCGCTCGAGATCATGCAGCGTGAGGCGCACCGTGCATCGCGAATTATCGCCGATCTGCGCATAGCCGTGCGCCAGACGCAGGAGGGCGGGACCGGCCGCGGCCAGGTGGATCTGAACGACACTCTCCGCAGAATGATCGACCTGCAGCGCGCTTCGCTCACCAGAGCCAGAATAGCGGTAGTCGAGCAGTTCACTGATGGCCTGCCCCCCGCATGGGCCGATCGCGGGCAGCTCGAACAGGTGGTGCTAAATCTGGTGCAGAACGCGGAACACGCGCTGGCCACGGTCCAAAGCCCACGTAAGCTCACTTTCCGCACGTTCGCCAGTGAGATGGGCGTGGCCTTCCAGATCGAGGATAACGGGCCCGGGATGGATACGGACGACAAAGAGCGTATCTTCGACCCGTTCTGGACCACCAAGCCCGCCGGAATGGGAACAGGGCTCGGCCTCAGCGTGGTGAGCAGCATAGTGGCGGAGCACGGCGGGCGGATCCGGGTGGAGTCGGAACCCGATCGCGGCGCGACGTTCACCATAAGTCTCCCCGCAGCCGCCACCGCACCGGTCGGGTTGGGCGGCTCACAGTCGGCACCCGAGACGCTGCGCCCACTCCGCCTGCTCGTGGTAGACGACCACGCCCCCATCCGACAGTCGCTGCAACGCTACCTGGAGCGCCGCGGCCACGAGGTCACCGAGGCCGCCGATGGTGGCGCCGCACTGCTCCGCCTGGAGGAAGCCGCCGCGACAGGCGGTTTCGATATGATCGTTGCGGACCGCCATATGCCAGGCCTCAGCGGGCTTGAGCTACTGGAGCGATTGCGCGCGCGCGGCGACGACTACCAGCACAGGCTGATCTTCATCACCGGTCATACTGAAGATCCCACCCGCTCCGATCCTGCCGAGTTCGCCGGCATCCCGACCGTCATCAAGCCATTCGAGCTCGCTGAGATCGCGCAGGTCATAGAGGCACACGCGGCCGACGCCTGAGCAGGCCAAGCGTCGCCCGCGGTTGACGCGCCGTCGCAATCATCGGCAGATTGACGGCGCCTTTTCATATAGCTCATAACCTGATGGACGGAAGCAGCGCATGGAGTTGATCCGCCAGTTCGTAGACCTTTTCCTGCACCTGGACGCCCACCTGGATACGATAGTCAGGCAATATGGCGCCTGGACCTACGCTATCCTGTTCCTTATCATCTTCGCGGAGACGGGGCTGGTGGTGACGCCGTTCCTGCCCGGCGACTCGCTGCTCTTTGCGGCCGGTGCGCTCGCGGCGAACGGCTCGATGAACGTCTACTTCCTCGCGCTCCTCCTCTTCGCCGCCGCCGTCATAGGCGACTCGGTCAACTACTCGATCGGCGCGCGGCTCGGCGTTCGGGTGTTCAAGGAAGATGCGAGGGTCCTCAAGACGGAGTACCTGCGGCGGACCGAGAAGTTTTACGAGAAGTACGGTGGGAAGACTATAGTGCTGGCGCGATTCGTTCCCATCGTCCGCACCTACGCCCCTTTCGTTGCCGGCTGCTCGCGCATGCACTACCCGCGCTTCCTGGCCTACAACGTCCTGGGCGGCTTTATATGGGTGGCACTCTTCGTATTCGGCGGTTACTTCTTCGGTAATATCCCGTTCGTCCAGGAGAATTTCGGGCTCGTCGTCATAGTTATAATCCTCCTCTCAATCTTGCCCGCGATCGCCGAGATAGTGAAGCACCGCTACGGCAACCCGGACCGCGTATGATAATAACTCCGTGACCTCTTCTGCCCTCGACTGATTCCAATATGAGCCTGAATGAAGCCCCGATCATACCACCCACCCTTTCTCGTGAGGTGTCACGGTGGGAGATAGTCGGCCTGGCCATTAACGACGTTATAGGTAGCGGAATCTACCTGCTGCCGGCCGCGGCCGCGGCGCTGCTGGGCCCCGCCAGTATCTGGGGTGTGGTGCTCGCCGGCTGCGCGGTGGGGCTCCTCGTGCTCTGCTTTGTGGAGGCCGCCAGCTACTTCGACGAAACGGGCAGTGGCTACCTATACACGCGCGAAGCCTTCGGTCCATTCGTCGGCTTCGAGGTCGGTTGGATG
>DASSKB010000155.1:0-16788 GCA_035690925.1 Longimicrobiaceae bacterium | reverse complement strand
ATCCTGCATCTTTGCCGTCGTGCCTTCGTGCGTTGTCAGCTCGAAGGCGGGGGCGGGTTCGGGGGGGAGGTAGGCTGTACCGTTGAATTCCGGAGCTTTTCTTGATGCTCCGAACGCTATCGCGGCGGGGATTGCCAGGATTGCTACTATCAGGAGGAGTTTGCGCATCGGGGTGGTTCGGGTTTCGGGTGGTCTGGGTGATGGAAAGGTAAGGGGTGGGAGGGGGTTGGGGAATGGGATCGGGAACGGGCGCGAGGAACTGCAACTGCAACTGCAAGGGCGAGGGCGAGGGCAAGGGCACGGGCAACGGCAAGGGCAAGGGCAAGGGCAAGGGGGAGGGTTTACATTTTACGGGGTTGTGATATGGGAATTGCGGAGTTGGAAGAGGTCATTTCGGGGGTCTACCGGGATCGTGAGCGGCTCGGGGAGGCGGAGAGCAAGCACGCTGTGGACGAGGTCATTGCGCTGCTCGATGCGGGTAAGATCCGGGTCGCGGAGAAGGTGGGTGGTGCGTGGCGGGTGAATGCGTGGGTGAAGGAGGCGATTCTCCTTTATTTCGCTATGCGGCCGCTGGAGCCGATGGAGGCGGGGGCGCTGATGTTCCGCGATAAGATCACCACGAAGCGTAATCTCGAGGAGCAGGGGATCCGCGTCGTTCCGCCGGGCGTCGCCCGCTACGGATCGTTCCTGGAGCCCGGGTGCGTGATGATGCCGGGGTACGTGAACATCGGCGCGTACGTAGCCACCGGCACCATGGTGGATACCTGGGCTACCGTGGGCTCGTGCGCGCAGATAGGAAGCAATGTGCATCTGTCCGGCGGGGTGGGGATAGGCGGAGTGCTCGAGCCGCCCGGTGCATCGCCCGTCATCATCGAGGACGGCGCGTTCATCGGCTCGCGATGCGTTGTGGTCGAGGGCGTGATAGTGGAAGAGGAGGCCGTGCTCGGCGCGAACGTCGAGCTCACATCATCGACCCCGATCATAGACGTTACCGGCGACTATCCGCGCACGATAAAGGGTCGGGTGCCAGCGCGCTCCGTCGTGATTCCCGGCTCGCAGCCGAAGGAGTTTCCTGCAGGGATTTACCACGTCCCGTGCGCTCTAATCATAGGTCAGCGCAAGGAATCTACCGACCGCAAAACCTCACTGAACGACGTGCTGCGGACGTTTGATGTGCAGGTATGAACGACGAGTGCGGAACGACGAGTGCGAAGTGCGACGTGCGAAGTGCGGAGCGACAGTCAACCTCGCGCATTTCCGCAAAAGTTTTGGTCAGACCTTTCTCATGCTCGTACGGTGCGGAATCTGAGATTCCCCCGCACTTCGCACTTCGCACCTCGCACTTCGCACCTCGCACTAGTCTTTATGTCTCTTCCTGAACTGACACTCACGCTCTGCTCGATTCCCAGTGAAACCGGATCGGAGCGGGCGATCGCCGATTGGGTGGAGGCGCGCTGCGTGGATGCGGCGGGGGCGGGCGCGACAACAAGGATCGGCAACTCGGTTGTCTGCGACCCCGCTCCGGTGGATGCGGAAACACCGGTCATCGCGCTGGTTGGTCACCTCGACACCGTCAAATGCGCTGACGCACAGCCACTCGAGATCGCGGATGGGCGGGTGTACGGATGCGGGGCGACGGATATGAAGGGCGGGGTAGCGGTGATGCTGAAGCTCCTGGAAGAGCGCGCGGAGCTTGCGGGCGCGCGCCCCGTCTGGATCTTCTACGACAAGGAGGAGGGGCCGAACGATGAGAACGGGTTGGAGCCTGTTCTCCAGAGTGGCGCCGTTCCGGATCTCGACCTGGCATTCGTGCTCGAACCCACCGACGGCGCTTTGCAGATGGGATGCATGGGCGTGCTGCACGCAACCGTAACCGTCCGCGGACGCAGGGCGCACAGCGCGAGGCCGTGGCAGGGTGAGAACGCCATCTACCGAGCCCTCCCGCTACTGGAGCGGTTCCGCGAGCTCGACCGGCGCGAGGTGAGCTTCGGCGCGCTGACGTTCTACGAGGTGATGGTCGTTACGCAGGTGCGCACGCTGAACTCCAAGAACGTGGTCCCGGACGCCGTTATGCTGAACGTCAACGTCCGCTTTGCGCCCGGCAGAACCGCAGCCGACGCGGAGCGCGAGCTACGCGAGGTCGTGGGTGACGCCGGCGAGGTGGAGATAACCGACCGGGGTGCGTCGGGCGACGTCTACCTCGACCACCCGCTGATCGACCCATGGCGCGTGCGTGAAGCTCTGGAAATCCAGCCGAAACAGGCGTGGACCGATGTCGCGCGGTTCACGTCCCGCGGTATACCCGCGGTCAATTTCGGCCCGGGCGAGACCGCGCAGGCGCACCAGGCGGGTGAGTGGTGCTCTATCTCGTCGCTGGAGGCGTGTTACAGCGCGCTCAGGCGGTATTTTTAGGAGGTATGAGCGTGCCGAGCTAGTATCGGAATCGTTTTTCTTGCCGCATCCTGCAATATCATCTCCCCAGGAGAGCCCTCCCCATGCGATCCCTGTCGATTGTTCTGCTCGCGTTGCTATCCGCCGGATCACTCTCTGCGCAGACGGTACAGGGGCGCGTTTACGATCCCGCCACCGGTGCGCCGGTCAGCACAGCGTTCGTAATTTTATTGGACGATGGCGGCAATCGTGTGGCGGCGACGCTCACGCGAGCGGATGGACAGTTCGTTGCTCGTGCGCCGATGGCTGGATCGTACCGGCTGCGGGTTGAGCGAATTGGATATGAGACGATGACCTCACCTGTACTGCGGCTGACGGATGAGGAGACATTGGCTTACCCGATGCCTGTATCGACGAAGGCGATCGATCTGGCAGGGATCGTGGTCGATGGTGAGCAGGAGTGCCGCATCCGGCCGGATGCGGGGTTGCGTACCCTGACGCTGTGGGAGGAGGCCCGAAAAGCACTGGCCATTTCCGCCTGGACAGAAAAGCAGGGGAATGTGCCGTTTACCGCAGAAGCTTATGAGCGGGTGAGGAATCTCGTGAATCTGAGCGTAATCGAGGAGGTTAGTCGGCGTACCACCTTCGGTTACGGTCAGCAAGCCTTTATCAGCGCATCCGCTGAGGATCTCGCCGCAAATGGGTACGTCCGCCGTATGGCTAATGGTGGCTTTCGATATTTCGGTCTGGACGCGAGAACTTTGCTGTCGGACTCGTTTCTGGACTCCCATTGTTTTCATGTAGAGGCGCCGGCCGAGGAGGAATCCGGGTTGATCGGCCTCGGCTTCCGGCCCCAGGCGGGCAACGATGTTCCAGACATTACCGGCGTGCTCTGGCTCGACAAAGAAACGGCCGAGTTGCAGTACCTGGAGTTCGCCTATACCGAGCACCTGTTCGGGATACCCATATACGAGGAACCATTCGGCGGGCGTGTGGAATTCCAACGCCTGTCTAACGGCGGATGGATCGTGGACAGCTGGTGGATCCGAATGCCGCTGTTCACGCGGCCGGTGATATTTGAGACGGAGACACCGATGATCCGTGGAAGTCTGAGGGGAACGCCTGCCGCTGCGAACCGCCTTCGCATGCTCTCGTTAGAGCGCGGGCTGCGGATCCTGGAGGCGGGTGGCAGGGTGACCTCCGTCGTAACACCGGGTGAACCCGTGAGATGAGGAAGATAATTGCGAGAGGGTGTAATGGCCTACTCCGCAGTCGGGGCCCTCGCTATGCGCTTGCTGCGGATGTATAATTCGCTATCCAGCTTGTCCTGATGCTAAATTCAGACTTTCCGAACTCCAACTCATGGAGAGACGACATTGCCTCGGATCTGGCTGTGGCTCGCGTACTGAATGGACTCTCCCCCACCCCCTGATTTCACATAAGCCCACACTACTCGCGGGTTTGTCCCTCTACTGATTTCCCGGCGGGCTTGCCACCTGCGCCGCCGCTCTGGCCGAGTCGGCCGCCAGCTTCGCCGCCTTCTCGGCCGCGTCCCGCCGGCGGATGACTATGCTGAGGTGCTGGTAGGGGATCTCCCATTCCGGAGCGGTCCAGCCATTCTGCTCGACGGGTGAGAGTCCGCCGCCCTCAGGGCGGAAAGCCGCGTAGTAGCGCTCGAATTTTGAGCCCGGGTTCCAGAGCACCCAATCCTCCACACCGCTGTCGTAGACGGCCTGTATCTGGTCGCGCAGCTCGCGCGGACCGTACTCCACCGTTGGCTCAATCCACGTCGCGGTCTGCGCTTCGAGCCAGGCCATGACCTCACCGACCTCCTCGCCCTGTTCGCGGAGGTAGTTTGTGCGGCGCATCGCCTCCTCGAGCGATATCCTCACGACAGCGTAGGGGTGGGCGTTCGGGCGGCTGAACCCGTACATCCCCGCGTAGTAGTGCGAAGGGTAGACCATCGGGAGTACTACGTCGGCCGCGCTGATAACCTTCTCCCACTGCTGGCCGATCCCGACATCCCCATCCGTGTGAGTGGACAGGCCGAAGACATCAGCGGTGACGGGGACCTGATACTCCGCCAGCGCCTCCTTCGAGTACTCGATGAAGTTGGCGATGTTATCAGCGAACGAGACGCCGTTCGCGCCCGGAAATGCCATCGTGGCGCGCAGGTCGCTCCGCACGTCAGGAAAGCGAACATAGTCCCACTGAATCTCCGAGAACCCCATGTCCAGAGCTTCTTTGGCGATCGCGACGTTGTATTCCCACACCTTATGGTTGTAGGGGCTTACCCATGGCTTCCCGTTCTGGTCAAGCCATACGCCGCCATTCACATTCTGAATTGCCAGCTCCGGGTGCTGCTCCGCGAGCATCCGGTCCTTGAACGCCACTATCCGCGCTATCGGATAGATGTCGTGCGCCATCAGCGTATCCAGCAGCGCGGGCAGCCAGACCGACCCCGGCCGCGTGTCCGCGCCTATCTCCTTAGCGAGCGCGATGTCCGTCGAATCGTACACCAGGTAGGTGTCCGACTCTTTTATATCCACCACGAACGCGTTGATCTCCGTCTCGTCGGCTATCCGGATGAGCTCCGCCATCCGCGAGTGCGAACCCGCCGCCCAACCGTTCACATACAGCGCGCGCACCGAATCAGGCCGCTCCACCCGGTCGCCGAACCTCTCCTCCCACGCGGCTATGCTGTCGGCGCGCGCTATGGCTGCGGAATCCAAAGTCTCCCCATCCGACGCGAACGCGCGCGTCGCGCGACCGTCGGTGTCCTGACAGCCGGCGAGGGCGACAAGCACCAGCAGGCTGGGCAGGAAGGGGCGTAAAGAGATGGCTTCGATCCTGAAAAGCGACATTGCCACAGAGGCTCCGATCGGCACGAGTTCCCGAAGTATCACATACTGAATATACAGCCTACCCGCATTCAACGGAAGGCGTTGGTACACAACTGTTTACGTGATTATGCCAGTTTCGTGCCGGGGCCGTAGAAGAGATAGAAACACGGGCGCTAGTTTGGGGATCGGGGAAAAAGTTTTTTCGAAGCGAATTTACTACCTGTCGGCCGCATTGCTGAAAGACAAAGCGTCCCACCGATAAAAAAATGGGTCCGGGCGCTGCGCCCGGACCCGTCATTCCAGCGATGTAAAACCGCTTACGTCCTCATCGTCGCAGTCGTCATCTGTCGGTATGGCAAGAAGGGATTACCGCCAGCGCCTCAGAACTTCACGCCGATAGTGATAGGCACGACGTTGGCCCTGTCGCCCTCGGTGAAGACGCCGTGGTACCGGGCCTCTACGAAAGTGCGTAGCGAGCCGACCACGACTTCGAGCCCGGCACCGCCGTTGAGGCCGAACTTCGTTTCGCTCCGTAAAGGCGTAACGCCGTTGACGAGGTCGCGCCCTTCCGGGGTTCTGTGGTTTATTTCGCTGGAGAGCCGGTAGATTCCCAATCCGCCGATCACATACGGGCGGAGGCGGCCGGAAATCGGTGCGGTGAGTACGACGTTTCCCGTTCCATTCAGGATGCTCGCGTTTCCGTCGGCGATGAGGGGGGCCCCGCCTCCACCGAACCTCATGTCGTCGTCGAGCGAGAATCGTGAGTACTGCGCCTCCAGCCGGTAGCCAATTGGCGAGTTGCCCTTCCTGATGCCGAATGATCCTGCGACCGTGAAGCCGGTGCTCACCCCGCCGCCAACGTCAACTCCGCTCGGCTCCCCATGCACGATCTCGCCGCCTAACCCACCACTTGGAGCAGAGATGCCGCCAACCGCGAGGCCTGCTTCTGTATTCCACCCACTGTCAAAGCTCTGGGCGTGCGCCGGTGACGCGGCGACAGCGGCCGATGTCCCGATGCCTAGAAAAATAACGAAGACGCGGTTCATCCTAGTAGTTATCCTGTGGTTTGATGATGGAAAAATTCAGCGAGACCTCAAAGTTCATCGCCCGCCATAGGCTCCCTCGCCCTCACTCTCGCGAGTGCACGGTCAAACTTCTCACGACTGCCGCGCTGCGCGCGCATTTCCAGGTATTCTCGCGCCATAAGGGCCGACATCTTCTCGGCGAGCGCGGTGGTCACCAACTGGTTGATCGAAATGCCTTCCTGTTCGGCAAGCTCCCGCACCTGCCGGTGCAACGACTCGGGAAGCCGCAAGCTCATCGTGCTCATCGGATGACTCCTGTCTCCTGCAAGAACGCCTTGGGCGTGAGTACTCGCACTCTATCAATGCTACGAACAAAAAACGGGCCCGAGCGCTGTGCCCGGGCCCGCCGTTCCAGCGATGTAAAAACCGCTTACATCATCGTGTCGCCCGGCATCATCATTGTGTCGGTCATCATCATGGTGTCGTCCATGGCCGGCGCCGGCGCGACGATGGGCTCCTCGACCAACGGCTCCTCGATGATCGCCTCCTCGACCGGCTCTTCGGCGCAGGCTGCGAATCCGGCGAGTGATACGAGGGCGAAAGCCGAGAAAATGCGGTTCTTCAGCATTTATGGATCTCCTTCGGGCGTTGAAAAGGGGAGCGGGCCGATTGCCCGTTCCCCGTCCTGCAGAGGGAGGTCCCCTCTTACATGCTCATCGTGTCGGTCATCATGGTGTCCATCATCATGGTGTCGGTCATCATGGTATCGACCGGAACCGGGACTACGTCGACCACTGGCTCATCGACGATGGGCTCCTCGATGATGGTGTCGTCGACCGGCTCGTCGGCGCAGGCAGCGAAACCGGCCAGGGCGACGAGGGCGAAAGCTGAGAAAATGCGATTCTTCAACATATTGGTTCTCCAAAATCAGGCGTCAAAAGGCGAAATGACACTTTGTCACGGCGCATGCAGTTGGCAACGTGCGTGCCATGCGGCCGCAACACCGACCGGGTAGCGTAAAGTGGCGTGGCTACTTACATTTCGGGCAGAACGCGCGCGGCCTGATCGCGCCGCAGACAGCTGAAATCGGCCGATGGACTGTTCACTGAACAGCCTGGCGTGTTCAATGAACGGTGGTCTTCCCCCACTCCGCGAGTCATGCACGGGCTCTCTCTCCGCACCAAGGTATTCTTTCTCTTCGCGGGCGCTGCGCTGCTAATCGTGGTGCCGGCGCTCGTACTGATCGCGCGAACAGTGGAGCAGCGCGTGTATGAGAGGGCGACGGGTGAGCTTGCGGGAGCATCGACGGCGCTGGGCAGGAACTGGGCGCTGCGCGATTCGCTGCTGCTGAAGGAAGCCAACGCGCGAGCGGTGTCGCCGGGACTGGCGGAGGCGTGGCTGGCAGGCAACATGGGTCGCATGCGGCGCTTGCTGGCCAGGGGTCTCGACCCGGACCGAGTGGTGCTGGCGGCCGACAGCACGGGAGTGCTGGTGGGACCCGAGCTGGACCCGGACGTGCTTCGGGACGCGCGGAGCCTCGGAACGATAGTCACGCTGCTCCAGGACGGTGAGGCGCCGATCCGCATAGCTATCTGGCCGGTTCCGACGGACAGCGGGGTTGTCGGGGTAGCGGGGGTGGGCACTACCCTTGGTCCGTCGACGGTGGAGGACCTCAAGAAGGACATTGCCGGCGGGACGGACATGGCCCTGGTGGTAGGCGACTCGCTCATAGCGAGCACCTTCGCCGACACCACTGGCGCCGACCTGCGTGAGATGGATATGTCGGCCGTGCTGAGCAGTGGCGGAACGTGGAAGCGGTACCTGGGCGGACGTCCGTACCTCTCCATCGCCTACGAGCTTCCGACCCGTGGGGTGCCGGCGTCCGTTCTGCTTTTCCGCCCGATAGCGGACGAGCTCCGGTTGGCGAGCGGGATCCGGCGTTCGCTGATTGCTATCGGGCTGGCGGCACTGGTGATGGCGCTGGTGCTGGCGGGTCTGGTATCCCGGATAGTCGCGAGGCCGGCGCAGGCACTGGTAGAGGCATCGGGCAGGCTGGCGCATGGCGACTACAACGCCCCGTTACCTCCCGCCTCCGGTGACGAGATAGGCCAGCTCACGCTGGCCTTCGGAGATATGCGCTCCGCCATCGCGGAGCGCGAGGCGAGGCTGCGCTCGGCGCAGGCGGAGATGATTCACAGGGAAAAGCTGGCCGCCATGGGTCGCCTGGTGGCGCAGCTATCACATGAGATAAACAATCCCATCTACAATATTCAGAACTGTCTGGAAGCGCTGGACAGGCGCGGCAACCCCAACGATCCCAACCGTGAGTTCCTGACGCTGGCGCGTGAAGAGCTCGCGCGCATGGCAACCCTCACGCGGCAGCTGCTGGATCAGAGCCGGCCGCTCTCGGACGCCGCGCGTCCGCTGGACCTGAACCAGGTGGCGCGGCGCGTAGTTACGCTCGCTGCGGCCGAGCTCGAGGGGCACGGGGTGCGGCTGGACCTGGACCTGGAAGAGGATCTTCCGGCGGTCGTGGCCCATCCGGACGCCATCCAGCAGGTGCTCGCTAACCTCGTGAACAACGCCATCGACGCTATGCCCGACGGCGGAAACCTGCGTGTATCCACGAGGTCGGATTCCGACGGCGTGGAAGTCCGCGTCGAGGACAGCGGGACAGGCATAGCCGAGAACCAGCTCCCGCACATCTTCGAAGCGTTCTACACCACCAAACCGGACGTGCGGGGGATCGGACTCGGACTCTTCGTCTCCGAAGGGATCATCCGAGGACATCGTGGACGGCTGTGGGCCGAGAGTGAGATGGGCGAGGGGAGCCGGTTCGTTATACGGCTTCCGCAGGAAACCCTAGCGCCGGCCATGGCCGCGTCAGTCGCATGAACAGATCAACGCGCATCCTGATAATCGATGACGACCGTGCCTTCCGCGTGGGTACCGGCGCGCTGCTGAGCGATGAAGGGTACACCGTGGACGCGGCCCCTGGTGGCGAGGAGGGTCTTCGCCACCTGCGCACCGCGCGCTACGACCTGGTTCTGCTGGACCTGAAGATGGGCGGTCGCGGGGGGATGTCGGTGCTGGAAGAGATCCGCCGCTCGGGCATCTCAACCCCCGTGCTCATGCTGACCGGCTTCGCGACCGTGGACTCCGCCGTCCAGGCCCTCAAGCTAGGCGCGGACGATTACATCACCAAGCCATGCGACAACGACCTCCTGCGCTCCAAGATTCGTTCGGTTCTGGCGTCGCGGGAGCCGGTACTCGGGGCTGGCACCGCGCAGATAGTTTGTTCTGGACCCGAGATGCGCGACGTGATGACCTCGATAGCGCGGGTCGCGCCCACCGAATCTACAGTGCTGTTGCGCGGCGCCACGGGTACGGGGAAGGAACTTCTCGCGCGCGCGATCCATGAGGAGAGCCCGCGCGGCGCGAAGCGCTTTGTCGCTGTGAACTGCTCCGCACTGGTGGAGGGCCTGCTGGAGTCTGAGCTCTTCGGTCATTCACGGGGCGCCTTCACCGGCGCCGTCGCCGAGCGGAAGGGGCTCTTCGAGGAAGCCGACGGCGGCACGCTCCTGCTGGACGAGGTGGGCGATGTGAGCGCCGCGATGCAGGCCAAGCTCCTGCGCGTCCTCCAGGAACGAGAGGTCACTCGCGTAGGCACCACCAGACCAATCCCGGTGGATGTGCGTGTCATCGCCGCTACCCACCAGGACCTCGAAGCCATGGTGGAGGCGGGGACTTTCCGGGCTGACCTCTATTTCCGCCTGAAGGTGTTCCAGATCCGCGTCCCCGACCTGAAGGAACGGCGCTCTGATCTTCCTGCCCTGGTCACCGCCGCGCTCTCGCGCTGGAACGAGCGCGTTACCGACCCCGCTCGCCGCGTGCAAGGGTGTTCGGAAGAAACTCTTCGCATCCTCGATGGGTACGATTGGCCAGGCAACGTGCGCGAGCTGATGACGGCTATCGAGCACGCGTGCATAGTATGCGACGGCAACCGCCTGCTGCCATGCCACCTCCCGCCCGAAGTCAGAGATCACGAACCCGAAGTGGACGAAGAGAGGGTCGGCGAGACTTCGCGGCGTTATCAGGCACCGAAACCGGCCGAAGAGCGCGAGGCGATCCGCAGAGCGCTCCTGGATGCTGAGGGTAACCGGACAAGGGCCGCGGCCGCACTCGGTATGGGAAGGACTACGCTGTGGCAGAAGCTTAAGGCGTACGGGATGACGGGGTGACAAGGTGACAAGGTGACAAGGTGACAAGGTGACAAGGTGACAAGGTGACGGGAAGTGTCCTCAAGGGGGGACGGTCTGGAGGCGGCAGGGTTTGGGCGTGGGGTGGTAAGGTTATGGGGTGTTTGGGGTTGCGGAGATCGGGACTATTGGGCATGCGGCGTGCGCGGTGGTAACGCTGGTGCGTTACCTGAACGTTTTTACATCAGGGGGAAGAAAATGACAGGAAATCCAATTCGCCGGAGCTTGACGGTTGTCGTTCTTGGAGCGGCGATCATCACGTTACCGGGATGTGCGCGGCAGGTGACGAGGATCGCGCCGGAGCAGGCGATCGACCTGTCGGGGCATTGGAATGACGTGGACAGCCGTCTGGTCGCGGAGGAGATGATCGAGCAGAGCTTCTCGCCGGCGGGCGGTGTCAGCTGGGCGACGCGGTTCTCGCAGGTGCACGGCGGTGAGGCGCCGACGGTCATTGTGGGGACTATCCGGAACCGCAGCATGGAGCATGTACCGGTGGGGACGTTTGTGAACGATCTGGAGCGTGCCTACATCAACAGTGGCATGGTGCGGGTGGTGGCGAGCTCGAGCGAGCGGGTGGAAGTCCGCGACGAGCGGGTTGACCAGCAGCAGTTCGCGTCCGCGACCAGCCGATCACGGCTGCGGAGCGAGACAGGCGCCGACTTCATGCTTCAGGGCGACATCCAGTCGATCGAGGACCGGGAGGGCGGCGAGAGTGTCGTTTTCTATCAGGTCGATCTGACGCTGGTGAACCTGGAGACGAACGAGAAGGTCTGGGTGGGGCAGCACAAGATCAAGAAGTTCATCGATCGGCCACGCTTCGGATTCTGATCTCCTCTCGAAGGAACGGAGAAGCTCATGTACAAGAGACTGATTCCACTGCTCGTCCTGGCGCTCGTGGCGGCGTGCGGCCCGCGTATCCGGCCGCTGGTGCCTGTGATGGACAATGGCGAGGTACTGGATACCAGTGGTGAAGAGACCGTTGCGCGGGCGGCGGAAGTAAGCGCGGCCGAGCGCGCATCGACGGCCGCCGCACTCGGCGAGATAGAGGCTGAGGCGCTGGCCTCGTGCACGCCGGAAACGTGCGCTGCTATAGCGCGCGGCGAGGTGGCGCTGGGAATGACACCCGCAGAAGTTCTGGCGGCCACTCGTACCACGTGGAGCGCCTGGGAGACGCGCGGGGCGTCGGATGTCACGGTAATGACCGGACGTCTGGGTGCTCAACCGCCCAGTGACGCTGTCGGTCCGCTGGCGTTCGTGAGCCTCCAGGACGGAGCTGTGAGGAGCTACACCTACAGCGAGCCGCAGGGATTCAGGACCGTCAACTCGCTTGCCGACGCGACTACCGCAGGCCGTGCCGATGCGCAGGCGGAAGCGCTCCTTCGCGAGGGTGATCAGTATACCGTCGCCGGGCGTCTGGACCTGGCGCTAGCGCGGTACGACCAGGCAGACATACTCCGGCCCGGCGACCCGCAGACAACCCTCCGGATCGCGCGCACGCTCGACAAGCAGCTCAGGCCCATCGAGGCGGTGCTCCGTTACCGCATGTTCATTCATCAGATGGAGCTTGAGAAGATCCGCGCGCGTGGCGAGGTCGCCGCGAACGTTGCGGAGGCCATCGCTCGGGCGCACGAGCGAATAGTTGTTATAGAGAAGCGATGATTCGAGCGGCCCGCCGCTCGCTCGGGGCCCGGCTCGGCCGGGCCCTCATCATCCTGGCACCCGTAGTGAGTGCCGGCTGCGCGGGTGCGGCCGTATATCCCACCTATCCCGCTCCTGAGACCCTTCCCGCCAGTTCGCCCCTGCTCAGCCGCTCGCTGGGTCAGACCGACGCATGGCTTCGCCACTACCTCCTCACTGGCCAGGCTAGAGAGGCGCTGGAGATTGTCGACGAGGAATCGCCTACAGCACCTGACGACGATCTCCTACGCGCGATGATGGAAGCGCTCGTCCTGCACCAGGCAGGCGAGTACGAGCGGAGCAATGAGGTTTTCGCGTGGGTGGAGCGCGAAGCTGACCTGCGCTTCACGCGCAGCCTGTCGAGGATGGGCGGATCGCTCCTGATCAACGATCGGGTAATGAAGTACACGCCATCGGCGACCGAGCTGCGTATGATCCCATACTATCGGATGCTGAACTACCTGGCTATGGACGACCTCGATGGCGCCGTGGTAGAGGCCCGCAAGGCGGGCGCACTGCTGGATCGCCTCGACGATGATGCTGACGCATGCGGACAGGGTGCGCTTCTCGAGTATCTGGCTGCCGCTGTCCGCGATCGCGTCGATGATGCGTCCGGCGCCGCCGTATCGATGCGCCGAGCAGAGCATCGCTTCGCAGAATGCGACGCGCCGGGCGGCGTTCGCCCGCCGGCGCGCATGGCCTCCGAAGCACCCGGCGATTCCGCGGGTTCCGTCATGATCCTGATTGAGCACGGCTTCGTGGCGCACAGGGCTGAAGAGGAGCTGCATATCCCCATCTTCCGCGACGAGCTGAACGATCTGGACGGCGATGGTGACGAGCGAATAGGGATAGTTGCCGACCGAATCACGGCTAGAACGCTCGCGGATCTGGGAGACGACCTTACCTGGGGCCGCTACGACCGCCGCTACCGTTGGGCGCGCTGGGGGAACTCGCTGGATGACGCGTACATTCTCAGGTTGGCGTGGCCGGTCTGTCGCCTCGAGGCGAACGCCCCCGCCGGGATTCGCGTACTGGTGGGCGACTCCGTCATCCGGACGACAGTTGGGGCGGATATCTCCGCTACTGTCCGAAGCGACCTCGCCGCCGCGATGCCAGCGACGCTCACCCGCATGGTGGCTCGCGGCATCGCCAAATACCTGGTGACGCGGGAAGTGGAGGAGGCCGCCGAGGAGGAGGGCGGCGAGCTGCTGGGCTTCCTCACCGGAAGAATAGTGAATCTGGTTGCGAACGGGCTGGAGCAGGCGGACACTCGGAGCTGGTCGATCCTGCCGAACCGGATCTCCGTGGCCGAAGCTGTGCTTCCGCCGGGAGTCTATCCTGTGCGCGTGGAGGCGCTCGGGCCGCGCGGCGAGGTGGTCGCCACGCACGAGCTTGGAAGTGTGAAAGTGGAGGCAGGCGGCCGCACGATCCTGAGCGACCGCGTCTGGGGCCACACCGCAGAGACTAGGTCCCGCTCCAGGGCGTTAAAAGCCAGATCATGAGGATCGGGGTGAGCGGTATCATAAGAATCCCGATAATCCAATAGATCAGCTCGGCGGTCGAGTAATCGCCTTCGGGGATTGCGTCCGGGTCGTGCTCGAGATCGAGATCAGCCATATCTTCTCATGTGTTGCGGCGCCGGGTCTGGTGGACTGCAAGGTCCCCATTTTATCACCCGGCGCCGCACGTGTCCAGTATCACCCGCCAGTAGCCGTCAGAAGCCAGGCGTGAAGTTGAATATCCACTGCCAGCCATTGTCCAGTTCGAAGGCCTGAACGTAATCGACCTCCATAATTATATAGCCGAAGAGATTGATCCGTGCGCCCACGCCGGCACTGGTGACTATGCCGTGTTCGCTGAGCAGCGGCTCACCGGTATCGTTTCGCGGGATGCCGCGCTGGAAGACCGGGTCGATGTCGTTCGACCATGCGATACCAGCGTCGTAGAAGAGGAGGCCTTCGATCGGTGGAAGCCCGATCGCAGAGCCGATCACCACGTTCTGGAGGAGCGGGAAGCGTATCTCGGCGCTCGCGATACCTATGCGACTGCCAAGAAGCTGGGGCAGGGTCTCGCATGCGATCTGCCGTTCATCGGCAGTATCGGCGCTGCGGCAGTCGCTGTAGGTATTTCCGTAGCCCCTGACCAGTGAGGGCGCCCCGAGATAGATATCATTGAAGACATCCTCGCCTTCGTCCGTCACACCGTCCGCGTTCGGGCCGTACCTGCCAAAGTGAAGACCTCGAACGGCGAAGGTAAAGGGACGCCACCAGAAGTATTTCCGGTAATCTCCCAGCGCCTGCACGAACTGGAGGTCGCCGAAGGTCGGCGTGATCTCGAACCTGTAGCGCTGCCCCGCGAAGGGTGAGGTGTAGCCGAGCAGCGCGTTGTCGTATACCAGTGCCGCGCTGGTCTCGAAGAGGTTCAGACCGATCCCCTCCTGGTCCCTCTCACGCTGATCTATGACCACCCCCGTGGATGGATCTCTCAGTATCTCGAATATCTGCAGATCGGTAGCGAACCGTCGGTAGCCCGCGTTGAACTCGACGCGCTGAACCGTCGAGAACGGGTACTGCGCGAGCCCCTGCAGGCTGGAGTTGAAGAACCGGGCTCGGATTATCTGCTGAACGTAGAAATCCTCGGTGAACCCCTCCCGGTACTGGCCGTAGACTATCGGAACCCGCTGAGCCGACACGCCGAAATTCCATCGCCCGCGGCGGTTCAGGTAAATCGTCGAGAAGCCGATCTCATCCAGCTGACCCTGTGCTTGCACTGCGCCGAACACCTGATGCCGGCCGAGCATGTCGCTGAAAATTCCGGCTATACCACCGTAAACTCCGCCCTGCCCGAACATCCCGCCCGTCGCCACGCCCACCTGAGGCTGGCCAAGGTAATCCAGGCTCAGGTCTGCGTCGTACGGCACCACGTTCCACGAGGTGTCGTTCGGGGCCGGCAGACCGAACTCGTCATTGTCGAGCATGGCCACAACCCGATTGAACGCGCCCTCCTGCGGGCGCGGCGCGGGTGGCAGCACCGCCGGCAACGGCGGGTCGGTATCCCACGTGTAGGTAGTGGATACCGGCACCAGCTCGCCCGTCAGGTCGTCCGCACCCTCGAGCGAGTAGATGTTGTAGTTGCCCTCCTCGAAAGCCGTAAACAGCACCTTATCCGTCGTCGCCGCCGAAGTCATGCTGGGGCTCAGATCCGTTATCCCACTCACACCGCCGAAGAGGTCTGTTATGCGGAACAGATCTTCGGACGCGAGATCCAGTCGGTAAATGTTGGGAATACCGGAGCGGTTGGAAACGAAGTAGAGTCCCGCACCGTCCGCCGTCCAGGCCGGGTTGATATTGTTGGGCCCTTCCATCCTCGGCAGCACCTGCGCCACGCCAGAGGATATATCGAACAGAGCGATTCGGTAGGGAGCGAAGTCGAGCGCTGAAACGTCGGTCTCCGGGCCGCGATCGGTAACGAAAGCTATGCGGCTTCCGTCAGGCGAATATACAGGCTGGAGATCGGCGTAGCGGTCGTCAGTGAGCTGACGGGCCTGTCCGCTCTGCAGGTCCAGGATGTACAGATCGGAGATGCCTCCCACGATACCGCTGAAGGCTATGCTGCGACCGTCCGGTGACCAGGACGGATTGGTTATCTCTCCGACGCCGGGCACCTTGTACTCCCGGATGATGTCTGCTTCGTTTACATCGATGACCACCAGGTAATCGGTGCCTCCGCGGAGCGCGGAGAAGGCGAAGCGCTGTCCGTCGGGCGACCAGGTGCCTGATGAGCTTATGTATCGGAGGCTGCTGAAGTGCGGATCGAAGGCGCTCCCCTCCTGCAGCGTCCGGATGACCTCACCGGTTTCGGCGTTGGCCAGGTGAAGCTGCACATCGATGAAGTCCAGCTCGGAGAGGAAGGCGACCCACTGACCATCGGGTGATAGTGATGGCGCGACGTTGAGAGAACCGCCCTCGTCCTCAGAAGTTATCAGTGGCTGAGCTATTTCGCGCGCCTCGGGGTGGTCAGCGAGGAGCGGGAGGTAGGTGCGGCGGATGGACGCCTCCCAGTCCTGCGAGATCTCGTCGAGCGAGGTGTTCAGGAGTCGTTCGAACGCATCCGGATAGGGTACCCCCTGGCCGACGAGCTTGAGTATCTGCCCGATCACCGCGTCTCCCCAGCGTCCGGCAATGTACGCCCAGAGTGCGTGACCGTAGCGGTACGGAAAGATGCGTGGATCGTAGGTCAGTCGCTCGATGGAGGGGATCTCGCCGGTCAGCGCCGCGTCGCGCAGCCACATTGCCGTGTGGGGATCCACCGGCCCCAGCGAGAGATACTCCGCCATTCCCTCGGTGAACCAGAGCGGCACATTGAAGCGGCGTGCCGCGGCCTCGAGGCCGCCTCCCGCCCGGCCGAATCCCGAGATATCATACTGGAATGCGTGGACCAGCTCGTGGCCGAGAACGTGGTTGGTTTCCTTGGCCGCGCCGGTAATAGGCATTATCACCCGCTGCTTGAACGCTTCCGTCACACCGCCGGTGCCGACCCCAGGCTGGCTGCTCAGTACGGTGGTCTGCTGGAAGTGCGGGTGGTTGGCGTAGA
>DASSKB010000154.1:0-2776 GCA_035690925.1 Longimicrobiaceae bacterium | reverse complement strand
CAGATAATCCGTCTGTCGAACGGCGAGCCGTCGGGTGTTTTCGTCGACAATGCGCAGGGGCTGGTGGGCCGCCACGTGCCCGACGCCACTGAGGAGCAGACGCGCGAGGCGATCCTCGCCGCCATCGCCGAGGCGAACCGCTGGGGCCTGACGGGCATCCACGACGCGGGCGCATCCCGCGAAACAATAGACATTTACGAAGATCTAGCGCGCAGCGGCCAGTACAATCTCCGCAATTACGTTATGGTGTCGGACAACGCCGACGACATCGAGCATTATTTCGAGATCGGCCCGCAGAGTGGCCTTTACGATGGCCGCCTCTGGATAAGGTCGCTCAAGCTCTACATGGACGGCGCGCTCGGTTCGCGCGGGGCGGCGCTCCTGGATCCTTATTCGGACGATCCGCACAACAGCGGCTTGCTGGTATCGCCGCCCGAGCACATCCGGGAGGTCGCCATAGCCGGACTTCGCAACGATTTCCAGGTCAACGTGCACGCCATCGGTGATCGCGGTAACCGCATAGTACTGGACCAGTTCGAAGCAGCGCTCGAGGCGGTCCCGACCGCTGACCACCGCTTCCGGGTGGAGCATGCGCAGATCCTCCACCACGACGACATCCCGCGCTTCGCCGAGCTGGACGTGATACCATCCATGCAGGCGGTACACCAGACCAGCGACATGTACTGGGCAGGCGAGCGCCTCGGCAGCTCGCGCCTCTACGGCGCGTACGCGTGGCGGTCACTGCTGGATTCGGGCGTCATCATCCCCAACGGAAGCGATTTCCCCGTCGAGCTGGTGAACCCGCTGCTTTCCTTTCACGCTGCGCTGACGCGCCAGGACGCGGAGAACTATCCGCCGGGCGGCTGGTACCCCGCGCAGCGCATGACCCGCGAAGAGGCGCTCAGGGCCATGACATTGTGGCCCGCCTATGCGGGTTTCCAGGAGGATGTGCTCGGCTCACTATCCCCTGGTAAGTACGCGGACTTCGTGGTCCTGGATCAGGACATCATGAAGGTCGCCCCCGAAGCGATTCTGGACACCGAAGTCGTGGCGACCTACCTGGGAGGTGAGCTGGTGTACGAGCGTACTTCCCCATAACTCTCGGCGGAGGCCATCATGAGGCGTTTCACACTCCTGGCTCTGATCTCTGTGTCGGCCTGTTCGCCAACGGTCGCACGAGGACCGAGTATGGCGCCCTCCGGTCCAACCTTCATAACCGGTTCGGGTAGCTTCATCGAGCTGGCCGAAGATAAACGAGGGCTGCTCGCGCGCGTTCCGGTGCCCATCGACAGTGCGTGGGCTGCTCTGCCGTCAGTGTATGCGGAGCTTGGGATAGACATAGGCACCATGATTTCGGCCGCGCATCGGATCGGGAATCTGGAGTTCATTGCGACCCGTCGGCTCGGCGGCGTTCGGCTGGACGAGTACTTCCGATGCGGGCGTACCTCCGCCGGTGCCTCGGCCGCGAATTCATACAGACTATACATCTCCATCCTGACCGACCTCGCGCCCGTGTCCGCTGGCGAGACGGAAGTCCATACGCTCGCGCAGGCGTCCGCCAGGAGCAACTCGGGCGCCAGCAGGGACCCGGTGATGTGTACGAGCACGGGCGAGCTCGAGGGCCGTATCGCGGAGGCACTGCGTTGATGCCCACCCTATCCCTCACTGCGCATGCACCAGGAGACCCCGGTAAGTCCACCTGAAGACGAACTCCGCGCTACTGATGCGGAGGGAACCCAATACCGGGAAGGCGTATTTCGCCCCCTGGACGAAGACGAGCTACAGTGTGCGGGGGACACATCCGAATACCCCGTCCGCGGCCACGGACCGCCCTTTCGGGTTCACGATGAGGTCCCACGCGTCCCCCGCCTCAAACACCTCATCGGGCCGTCAGTCATCGCGCTCGGCATGGGCCTCGGCGCCGGCGAATTCCTCCTCTGGCCCAACCTCATCACTGTTAACGGCTACCGCATCTGGTGGCTCTTCTGGGTCGGCGTCCTGACCCAGTTCATCGTCATCAGTGAGATAGAACGCTGGACGATAGCCACGGGCGAGTCGGTGTTCGGCGGCATGGCACGCCTGACCCGGCGTGCATTCTGGCCCTGGTTCTTCCTCGCCGCGACGCTCATCTCCTTCTTCTGGCCCGGCTGGGCGTCGCAGTCGGCGGAATTCACCGGTGAGATCATCGGGGCCCTGAGTGGCGTAACTATCGCCTGGCAGCCCATCGCCCTCTTCATGCTGGCGTTCATCTGGGTGGGGCTGGCAGTCTCGAAGATTGTCTACAACGCACTCGAGCGGTTCGAGATCGCCCTCGTCCTGGGTTTCTTCCCTCTACTCGCCATCGCCCTGCTCGTTGTGGGGATTCTGCCCTCCGATGTCCTCGCGCTGCTGGGTGGAGCGACCATTATCGGGCGCGCACCGGCCGCGCTCCTCACTGGCGAACAGTTCCCGACGCTCCTTATTGCCGTCGCGTACGCCGGCTCCGGCGGCACTTTGCTGCTGGTCCAATCTCTCTGGATCCGCGATAAGGGCTTCGGGATGGCCGCCTACCAGGGCCGCATCGCCGGCATCCGCGGCGTGAACGAGGAGGTCAGCGAGACCGGCTATGTTTTCGACTCCAGCCGCTCAACCCCGCTCGCCCGATTCGGGGCCTGGATGAAGGTGGTCGAGCGGGAGCTACTCGTAACCTTTGTGCTTCTCATCATCCTGAGCGTGGTCATCACCAGCATGCTGGTGACTTCGACTCTCGGGACAGGTAATCTGGAGCTGGCGGGGG
>DASSKB010000153.1:0-5666 GCA_035690925.1 Longimicrobiaceae bacterium | reverse complement strand
GCGCTCACCTCCTTCCGGCTCGCGCTGCGTGAGAATCCGAACGACACGGACGTCCTCCAGCAGATAGCCGTGACGTACACGCTCATCGGGATGACTGATGAGGCGGCGCGTACCTACCGGCGGGTGCTGGAGCTCAAGCCTCACGCGCCAGGTGCGCATTACGGGCTGGCGTTCCTGCTGCTCCAGCGAAGTCGGCGCGATGATGCCGTGGCGCATCTGCGTGCGTTCCTGGCTCATCCACCGGAGCCCACCATCGCGGATCGTCACATCGAGCACGCGCGCGCGACGCTCGAGGAGCTCACGGGCGAAGGGCCACCTGCACCGACCGCAGCGCCTGAAGACGAAGCTCCGCTCACAAATGAGTGAGCACACCGCGGACCGGATCCGGCTGGTGGTGACGACAGTTCCGGACGCCGAGACGGGCGAGGGGCTGGTACGGGAATTGATCGAGGACCGGTTGATCGCGTGCGGGAACCTGGTACCCGGAGCGACTTCCATCTATCGCTGGGAGTCGGTTGTGAAGAAGGAAACAGAGGTCGTGGTTCTCATGAAGACCAGCATGGCTGCCGTGCCGCGAGTATTCGAACGAGTCGCGGAGCTGCATCCCTACGAAGTCCCGGAACTTCTGGCATTTACGGTGGAATCAGGGTCGGACGCGTACTGCCAGTGGGTAGTCGACGAAATCAAAGAGGTGAACGCATGAAGGGTCGCAAGAAGGTACGGTCAGCCACCGTGGAGGCACCGGCTGAACCGGAGCCGACCTCGCCGGTGGAGGGCGAAGCGGCTGTGGATGAAGATGGCGAGCTCGGGCAAAAACTGTCGGAGGGAGATGCGCTACTGGCAGCTGGTCAGCTGGTCGAGGCTCTTGAAGTCTACACGGCCGCGGCCGCGGACCAGCCGGACAGTGTGGCACCGCTCCTGGGCATCGCCAGCGTACTGCTCGCTCAGGCTCGTTACGAGGCGGCTGAGAAGGAACTCCGCAAGGCACTTCGACTGGCTCCTGGCCTGGCCGAAGTCCACCTCAAGCTGGGCCTGACGCTCTTCAAGAAGGGCGTCTATCCCGGAGCGGTTGCCGAGCTCCGTCGCGCGGTCGAGATCGACCCCGACAGTGCCGCGGCATACCAGCTCATGGGTGAGGCACTGAACCAGACGGGCGATTCCGAGGCGGCGGTTGAAGCTCTCGAGAACGCGCTCAAGCTTCAGCCGGAGAGCGGTAAGGCCTTCTATTCCCTCGGCATAGCTTACGACCGCAAGGGCCAGCCGGAGCGTGCGGCCGAAATGTACAAGCGCTCGCGCGAGGCGAGCACGCGTCCGGTAGCATGATGTTCTGGTTTGCCGTCGGTGGGGCCGTACTCGTGTTCGCGCTTGGAATATGGATAGGGATGGGCGCGCCTGGCTGGCCGCACAAGCCCACCTCCGAGCCTGGTCGTTTGAAGACGAAGGACATCAACCCTATCGCGTGGGGGCGTGGGACGGCACGCGAGCGCCAGCGGCCGCGCAGCCGCGACTCCCGCCGTCGCCGCTAAACACTCCGCGTTGCCCGCAGTTCAGCATTTCTTTATTTTCAGGAACCAATCACAGGCGGCCTGTGCCAGCCCCATCCCAACGTTCGGAGGTGCCCGATGTCAGGGCATAGTAAATGGTCATCCATCAAGAGAAAAAAGGCCGTAACCGACTCCCGTCGGGCGGCCACCTGGACGAAGCTGATTCGTGAGCTGACGGTCGCCGCGAAGGCTGGCGGCGGCGATCCCCTGGGCAATCCGCGTCTGCGCCTGGCAATAGACACGGCGCGCACCGCCAACATGCCCAACGACAACATCGAGCGAGCCATCAAGAAGGGAACAGGCGAGCTCGAGGGCGTCGAGTACCAGGAGATGACGTACGAAGCCTACGGCCCCGGCGGAGTAGCCATCTTCATTGAAGCACTGACCGATAACCTGAACAGGACTGTCGCGGATCTGCGCCACATGCTCTCCAAGAACGGCGGCAACCTGGGCCAGAGCGGGTCAGTGGCCTGGATGTTCGATCATAAGGGACAGATAATCTTCGACGCGAGCCGCTATGATGAGGCGACGATCCTGGAGGCAGCACTCGAGGCGGGTGCTGAGGATATGGAGGCGGAGGACGGGTCCCTGACTGTTTACTCGGAAGTGACCGATTTCCACGCGGTTCAGGACGCTCTCAAGGCGACCGGACTCGAGTGGGAAGATGCCGGGCTCGCCATGGTCCCCAAGACCATGATCAAGGTGGAAGGAAAGGATGCGGAACGGCTCGTCAAGCTGCTCGACCTGCTCGAGGAGTCCGACGATGTACAGAACGTGTTCTCCAACGCCGACATCGACTACGAGAGTCTGGTGAGTGCCTGAGAACCCCTTTTCCCATTGAAGGTCCTCGGCATCGACCCCGGTACGGCCATAACCGGCTACGGCGTCGTGGAGCGCGCCGCAAACGGTGCTCTCTCGCTCAGGGAGTGTGGAGTCGTTCGGACCGAGCGTCGGGCGCCTCTGCCGGAACGCCTCTGTGAGATCTATCGCGGCGTCGAGGAGCTCGTCGGCGCGCATTCTCCGGATGTCGTCGCCGTAGAGGGCGTATTTTTCGGTAAGAACGTGCGAACGGCGGTCGTCCTCGGCCACGCGCGCGGCGCTATTCTCGTTGCCGCCGCCATGCGCGGAATACCCGTCGCCGAATACCCTCCCGCAGAGATCAAGAATGCCATAGTCGGCACCGGCCGAGCCACCAAGGACCAGGTAGGCTTCATGGTGCAGCGCATCCTGAAGCTCAGGCAGCCGCCGCGGCCGGACGACGCCGCTGACGGGGCCGCGGTGGCGATATGTCACATCTTCCGGGCGACAGGCGTCGGCTCACAGGCGGCTGCGCCTTTCTCGCTGCCCGCCCTCGCCAAAGCTCGCGGCCTCGCATGATCTCAAGGATCCACGGAACTCTCCTGATCCGAGAGCTGGACAGGACGGAAGTCATGACGCCAGGCGGCGTCGGCTACGAGATATCCATACCCCGTACAGTGTACGAGCGCCTACCGGCGCCGGGCGACGAGGTGGAGCTCTTCACCTATCACGTCGTACGGGAGGACGCCCATCTCCTGTTCGGCTTCCTGGACCAGACGGAGCGCACGGTATTCGGTAGATTGCTCGGCGCATCCGGCGTGGGCCCGCGCCTCGCGCTCGCGCTACTCTCGGCCCTGCCCGCCGAACGCCTCGTCCGCGCGATCCGTGAACGCGATGTCACGGCCCTAACCGCCGTCAGCGGTGTAGGAAAGAAGACAGCAGAGCGTCTGGTGCTCGACCTCACTGGTAAGCTCGACGATGTGTCCGTAACCGCGCCGGCTCCGGGCTCGCGCGGCGCCGGCATCGAAGAGGCCGTGCGAGCCCTCACAGTGCTCGGCTACCCTACGGTCGAAGCCGAACGCGCAGTACGAGAGGTATCCAGAGCGGACAACAAACTCTCCGCCCAGGACCTCATCCGCGCCGCGCTCGCGCATTTGAAGTAGAAATTTAGCACTTGCATTTTGTAGTTTCGCACTTCGCACATCGCACTTCGCACTCGCAGTTCTGAATGCTCACCCCTTCACGCCCTGAGATCACGACACCGGAGGCGCTCACCGACGAGGAGTCGGGTGAGCTGAGCCTGCGTCCGCTCCAGCTGAGCGAGTTCATAGGGCAGCCCAAGGTGAAGGAAGGTCTGAAGATAGCGATCGACGCGGCACTTAGCCGCTCCGAGCCGATCGACCACATCCTCCTTTATGGCCCTCCTGGTCTTGGCAAGACCACGCTTGCTATGCTAATGGCGCGGGAGATGGGTGTGAGTGTGAAGATCACCTCGGGCCCTGTACTGGAGAAGCCGGGCGACCTGGTGCGCGAGCTGACGTCACTGCGGGATGGTGACATACTCTTCATCGACGAGGTCCATCGCCTCAGGCCGATAATCGAGGAGTTCCTCTACCCGGCGATGGAGGATTACCGGATCGACGTGCGGCTGTCGGATGGGCCCAATGCACAGATGATCTCGATGCCCGTCGAGCGCTTCACGCTGATCGGGGCCACCACGCGGTATGGCCTCCTCACACCACCTATGCGCGCGCGGTTCGGGATCGTCCAGCGACTCCATTACTATCCTGTGGACCAGCTGGCTTTCATAGTCGAGCGGACGGCGGAGATCCTGGGAGTCAAGTGCACCAAGGAGGGCGCGCTGGAGATCGCTAAGCGCTCGCGCGGCACGCCGCGCGTCGCCAACAGGCTTATGCGCCGCGTGCGGGACTATGCGCAGGTCCGAGCCGACGGAATAATCGACACTCCGGTGGCGGACGCCGCGCTCAAGCTGCTGGACGTCGACGAGTACGGCCTCGACGAAATGGATGCGCGCGTGCTGCGCTCGCTAATCGAGCAGTTCGACGGTGGCCCGGTAGGGCTCACTACCCTCGCCGTAGCTATTGGGGAGGACGGCGGAACGCTCGAGGAGGTGTACGAACCCTTCCTTATCCAGAACGGTCTGCTCATGCGCACTCCGCGCGGGCGCGTCGCCACCCCGCTCGCCTACCGCCGCTTCGGCTACGCGCCGCCGGTGGAGGGGCAGGGCGATGTCTATCCAACCCTTTTCGATGGCTAGCGATCGCAAAGTTAAGGCGACGTACTCCACCGCCGACTTCGACTTCGATCTCCCCGACGACAGAGTAGCGCAGTACCCCGCCGAACGCCGCGGCGAGAGCCGGCTGCTGGTCGTCGACCGCGCGAGTGGCGAGCTAACCCACCGGGCCTTCGCCGATCTGGTCGATATGATCCCGCCTGGCGATGTCCTGGTGCTGAACGAAACTCGTGTCTTTCCGGCCCGGCTTACAGGTAGAAAGCCGACGGGCGGCGCGGCGGAGGTCTTGTTGCTTCATCCACTTGCGGAGGATCCGGGGCTCTGGTCGGCCCTGGTGCGCCCCGGCGGGAAGCTGCGTGCGGGTCATCGGGTGCAGATCAGCGACGAACTAGTTGTAGAGATCGTCGACGTCCTCCCCGGTGGCGAGCGCGCCGTTCGCCTGATCACCGACCTTCCAACGGAGGTGGCGCTGGACCGGTATGGGAGCGTACCGCTGCCTCCTTACGTCAGGCGCGCACCCACGGCAGCGGATCGAGAGCGGTATCAGACCGTTTACGCGCGCGAACGCGGCTCGGTGGCGGCTCCCACGGCAGGCCTCCATTTCACTCCTGACCACCTGGCTCGCATCGAGAGGCGCGGCGTCCGCATCGCCCGAGTTGTCCTGCACGTAGGCGTGGGCACATTCCGGCCGGTGGAGGTGGACGATCCCGACCTGCACGACATGCACTCCGAGTGGTACCACATATCGCCCGAGGCTGCTGATATCCTGAACGACACACGCGCCGCCGGTGGTGCGGTGTGGGCCGTTGGCACCACATGCGTGCGAACGATCGAGGCTGCCGCGGCCGCTGACGGAACCGTGGAAGCCGGCGAACGCTGGACCAACATCTTCATTCGGCCGACTTACGAGTTCAAAGCGGTGGACCACCTGATAACGAACTTCCATCTACCCCGATCCACGCTGCTCATGCTGGTCGCGGCATTCGCTGGCTACGACCTGACCATGCTAGCCTACAAGGAGGCTGTCGCGGAAGGATACAGGTTTTACTCCTATGGCGATGCCATGGTCA
>DASSKB010000152.1:0-9487 GCA_035690925.1 Longimicrobiaceae bacterium | reverse complement strand
GATCCCGAAGCCGCGCTGGATGCTTACGCGCGAGTGCTCGAGCTCTACCCCGACGATCCGGCAGCACCCACCGCGCTATTCCGCGCCGCCCAGGTCGAAGCCGACCGCGGCAACGACGAACGCGCGGAAGATATGCTGCGCCAGGTGATTTCGGCGTACCCGGATAGTCCTGAGGCGGAGCAGGCGGAAGAGGTGTTGAGGGGATGAAAAGAAGCTATCAGCTATCAGCTATCAGCTATCAGCTAACAGCTAACAGCTCTCGGGGCGGCAGTCTGTCGGACTTCCGAAAGTCTGATAGCTGATAGCTGATAGCTTCTCCCCATGCGCTGCCCCTACTGCCAGCATTCCGAAGACCGCGTTGTCGATTCGCGGTCGAGCAGGGAGGGGCGCGCGGTCAGGCGGCGGCGTGAGTGCCTGGGGTGCGAGCGGCGGTTCACCACCTACGAGTATATCGAGGAACGCCCGCTCCAGGTTCTGAAGAGTGGCGGCGAGATCGAGCCGTACGACCGCCGCAAGCTCCTGCACAGCATCGAGGTCGCCGCAGCCAAGCGGCCTGTGAGCGCCGCCGACATCGATGCTATGGTCGAGGAGATCGAGCGAGAGATGGACCGCTCGGACGACGCCGAGATCGAGAGCCGTCATCTCGGCGAGCTGGTGATGAAGCGGCTCAAGACGCGCGACCACATCGCCTACGTCCGCTTTGCATCTGTGTATCGCAATTTTCAGGATATCACCGAGTTCTACGAAGAGCTGCAGGACCTGGATGCCCGTAGTGCGCAGGTCGAGCTTCTCCGTTATCAGCGCGAGCTTCCCCTGGAGGACCGCGCCCGCCTGGAAGAGGCCGCTAAGCGGGCTGAATGATGAAGGTTCCAAGACTGGCGAATGGTACGAGCGAGATGCCCTTCCTGGACCATCTGGAAGAGCTCCGCTGGCGATTGCTGTGGTGCATCCTGGCGATCATCATCGCCGCGGGCATCGGTTTCGTCGTCGTCACGCACTTCGATGTGCTCGGCATCCTCACCGCGCCCATCATCCCGTACCTGAACGGTGAGAAGCTCAAGTATCTGAGTCCTACCGATCCGTTCTTCATTACGCTGAAGCTGGCGATACTACTGGGGCTGATTCTCGCCGCCCCCATCATCGTCTATCAGATCTGGTCGTTCCTATCTCCCGCGCTGAAGCCGGAGGAGAAGCGCGCGATAGTGCCGAGCCTCTACCTGGGCCTGGTGCTCTTCGCCGGTGGTGTGGCGATGGCATACTTCATCGTGCTGCCCGTCACCCTCCGCTTCACGATGGGTTTCCAGACCGAAAGTCTGGAGCAGGCGATAGTCATCGGCGAGTACATGAGCGTGGTGACGAGGCTGCTGCTGGCCTTCGGTATCGTTTTCGAGATGCCGGTCGTCATCCTCGTTCTGGCGGTGCTGGGGCTGGTTACTCCGCAGTTCCTCGCCGAGAAACGCCGCTACGCGCTCGGCGCTATAACTGTACTGGCCGCTGTCATCACCCCTGGCGATGTCATCACCATCACCATCCTCATGATGGTCCCGCTGATGCTGCTCTACGAGCTCAGCATAGTACTCGCGCGGCTGGTGACCCGGGGCCGTAGAGCCGATGCGGCGGAAGCCGCGGCGGGGGCGTGAGTGTTAGTGGGAATAGTTAGGGCCACGCTGGCTCTCATGGCGTTTATAACGCTCGGCGCGGGCGCAGCGTCCGCGCAGGTGCGCATCCCCATCCCCCCGCCCGACACCATCCCTGGCGATACGCTGGTCGCCGATAGCATGGCCGCCGATTCGGCCAATGCGCTGCCTCCCGACCCGGCCGCCGACTCCATGATGGCGGTGCTGCGCGGCCTGGAGGGCTACAGCGTGACCGTCTACGACGCCAAAGACGCGGTCTACCAGGCCGAAGCGGGGATACTGCGGCTCAAGGGCAGCGCCCAGGTGGGCCGCGACGGCGAGCGGCTGACTGCCGACACGATAGTCTACAATCGCAACACTGATCTCGTGACCGCGTGGGGCGATCCGAGCGTTAGTGGGCAGGCGCAGGAGCTTTCCGGCAGTGTCCTGTACTACGACCTGGCGAGGAAGCGCGCGACGGCGCTGGACGCGAGAACCCAGCTGACGCAGGGCGCCAACTGGCTCGTGCGCGGCGATGTGACCGTCGAAACCGGCGGTGAGACGCAGCGGGTTTACGCGTCGCACGCCATGTTCACCTCGTGCGAGCTCGAGGTGCCGCACTACCACTTCGAGTCGGACAAGATTCTGGCGATAAAGGATAAAATTCTCGTCGCCCGCCCGGCGCGCCTCTATTTTGGTAAGGTGCCGGTCATGTGGCTGCCGTTTATCGTCCAGAACCTCGAGAAGGGCAGGCGGAGTGGGCTGCTGGTACCGAGGTTCGGGATAAACGATATCGTCCAGAACTCGAGTGGGCAGACCCGCCAGATCTCCAATGTGGGCTGGTACTGGGCGATCAGTGATTACCTGGGCGCTCAGATAGCCGGCGGCTGGCGCAGCGGTGCCTACAAGCAGCTCACCGGCGACCTGGACTTTCGCTGGCGCCGGCAGTTCCTGAATGGTGGTCTGACATTCGCGCGGTACTGGCGCGACAACGGCGCCAAGGAGCTGACGCTGAACGCGAGCACCATGTGGGAGCCGACCGAGCGAACGAACGTGAGGATGCAGGGCGGATACGCGAGCTCGGAGCAGTTCCTGCGCGAATCGACGGTGGACCCGCGCGAGGTCACGCAGGACCTCCGATCGACGCTGGGGGTCGATCATCGGTTCGATTGGGGCAAGGTGGGCTTCTCGGCGGAGCGGCGGCAGTCGGTGGCCACTGGCGATGTGTCGATGACGCTGCCGAAGCTCTCCATCACGCCCAACTCCATCACCCTGTTCAGACCGGATAATCCAGCGGACGCGAGCTGGTACAACAACGCCACGCTGACGCTGAGCGGCAACGGCTCGCGGTCCGTCGAGAAGCATGCTGTCAACGAGATCTTCCCCGACTCCGGCAGTACGCTGCCGGTGCGGCTCATACCCGACGAGTCCAAGCTGAACCTGTCGGCGAACCAGTCACTAAGCCTCGGGAACCTCTCGTTCAGCTCCAGCGGCAACCTGAACGAGACCGTGCTCAGCGAGGTGGTAGGCACCGACAGCACGACCAATCCGCTCGATAGCGGGCGCGCGAGCTGGAATGCGGGCGTCAGCTACCGGCAGGAGCTTATCGGGTCGACGAGCATATCCCCCAACATCCGTTTCTCACAGTCGCTTCAGCAGGACAGTCTGACCGGCGGCGAGTACCTCGCGGGGCCCATGCGCATGAGCTTTGGCGCTCGGCTGGATACGGATCTTTACGGTTTCTTCCCCGGCTTCGGGAAATTCTCGGCGATCCGTCACCATATAGCGCCAGGCATCAGCTACGGGTACACGCCGGCCGTGTCGCAGTCGGAGCTACAGGAGCAGGTTTTCGGCAATGCCGGTGGGCGTGCCCGCAACGTGATATCGCTCACGCTCCGGCAGACGTTCGAAGCGAAGGTGCGCCCGGCGGAAGAGGAAGAAACGACTGAGGGGCTGGCCACGGACAGCGCGGTCGCCGACAGCGCCTCTGCGGGCAGTACGGCCGCGCCGGTCCAGGCGGAGAAGGTGACGCTGCTCTCCATCGCTACCACTGCCCTGGAATACGACTTCCTGAAGGCAGAGGAAACTGGCAGCGGCTTTACTACCGATCGGATAACCAACAGGATCCAGTCGGAGTACTTTAAGGGGCTGAACGTGACGGTGGTGCACGACCTGTTCGAGGAGAGTGATGAAGATGCGACGGGCGAGCTGGGCCGTTTCGCGCCGCGACTGGAGCAGCTGACGACCTCATTCGACCTGGGTCCGCAGTCGGCCATCTTCCGGTGGCTGGACTTCGGGCCGGACGACGAGAACCCGGCCACGCAGGGGATGATTCCGGGCGTGCCGGAACCGGTAGACAGCGTATCGACAGACCAGCCATTGAGGAGTGACCGCGGCAGGCCCCAGGACTTCACGCGAGCAGCCGGGAGCGGCGTCTGGAGCCTGGGGGTGCACTATACCCTGCAGCGCCCGCGGCCTGTGGAGCGCTCCGATGGCGGCATCCTGGACCGTGGCAGTCAGGTACTGTCCGGCACCCTGTTCCTCCCGCTAACAGAGAACTGGGCGGTCAACTGGCGGACCGACTACTCCGTGACCGACTCGAAGTTCGGTTCGCATCGTCTTAACTTCAAGCGGAACCTGCACCGTTGGCAGGCGAATTTCGACTTCACGCTCACCCCGACCGGGAACACATCGTTCTCGTTTTATGTAGAGCTTATAGATAACCCGGACCTGAAGTTCGACTATCAGGAACGGAATCTGGGAATAGACGACGCGCGGCGGTAGAAAAAAGCCGCCAACGCCAGATTCACCCAAAGCCGCTAACGACAGATTCACCGCAGAGTGCGCGGAGTACGCGGAGAAAAATCAGGTTCCTGAATTCTCCCCCTTCATCTGATGGGATGAAGCCAGTCCTGAAATGATTGTTACTCCGGGAAAGACTCCTCCGCGTCCTCGGCGCCTCCGCGGTTAATCATTCCTCGCGGAGTACGGCGCATCTTTGCACAACCACAACGCGGAGCGAAAGTCGCATTATCCTGCACGTATATTGGAGATGATCCACCTTATTCAACCGTCTGATCGCGGAGGTATGATGAAGATACGAATTCTACCCATCCTGGCTGCCATGCTGGCGTTGGCGGCTTGTGGGGACGATGACGACGGTGGGATCGTCGGTCCGGGCAGCGACGGCCCGCAGGATCTCAACGTTCGCTATGAGTGGATTGTCGAAGCGTGGCCGGACGGCGAAGCAGTCGGTCACCCTGCCGTGCAGGTCACCTGGAATCTGTCGGATGACTGGGCGGGTGAGCCGTTCCGGGTCTACGGCAGGGAGAGCAGCGAGTCCAGCTACCTGCTCCTGGCGACGGTAACCTCGTGCTCGGCCGAGGCCGGCGGCCTGTTCGATTGCCAGTACACCGATCTGAACGTCGTTCATGACGAAAGCTACGACTACTACGTTGCGGCGGTAGACGAACGAACTGGTAGTGAGATAGAATCTGAGGATGCGGTCCAGGTAGAGATCCCCGAGTTCACCCCTCCGAATGTGCCCGGTGAGGTCGAGGTGACCACCCTCGACGGTGCCCTCTTTCTCCAGTGGCCGCTCGCCGGCGAGAATGACCCGCTCGTCTGGAAATATCTGGTATTCCTCACCGGCCTGGACGGCGAGGAGGTCCTCTATCAGGTGGGCGAGACGGACGGCGGCGTGTTCCTGGATGAGCGCGCCGAAAATGGGTTCCGCTACGAGTACCGCGTAGCCGCCGTGGACACGTTCGGACAGACCAGCGATATGAGCCCCGCCGGTAGCGGCATACCGCGCCCCGACTACCACGCCGAACTCCTCTATTCGGCCCAGGACAGCAGTGCCGCGAGCGGCTTCGCTTTCACGAGTTCGGGTACAGATAGCCCCGTACGGCCGGGCAATTCTGCCGACGCTCAGTTCCGGGTAGAAGAGACCTCCGCTGGCGTGCAGCTGGTGCCTCTCGGGGCGACAGCTGTAACGGGCGGCACCTTCACGACCGCACTCGCGTGCAGCGCCGGAAGTGAGCCGGATTGCCTATCCGTCGAGGTGGCATCCACGGACGCGGGCGATTACAGCGGAACTCCCGTCGAGCTACTGGCAGGCTACACCTACGTACTCCGCGTGGAGGCCGATGGTGGAACGCATTACGGGAAGATACGGGTGCAGGGGAGCGGGCTCGATGGTAGCGGGCAGACTTATCTTGTCTTCGATTGGGCGTATCAGCTTGTGCCGGGTGAGCCGGAGTTGATTATTCGGTAACACGTCGGGAAGGGGAACGGGAACGACGTAGGGCAAAGGCAAGGGCAAGGGCGAGGGCAAGGGGAGCGAACCCCTTGCCCTCGCCCTTGCCCTTGCCCTTGCCTTTTCGGCATCTTGCGCCTGTTAGTTGGAGATCCAGAGCGCGATCAGAGGATTACATGGTCGAAAAATTACTAATCGACGGCGACAACCTTACACTTGAGGACCTCGAGCGCGTGGCGCGCAGCGACGTTGAGGTCGCGTTGGGCGATGGCGTACGCGAAAAAATAGTGCGGTCGCGCGCGGTGGTCGAGGCGGCGGTGCAATCGGGCCGCGTCGTTTACGGTGTGACTACAGGTTTCGGCAGGCTATCCGAGGTTGCGATTCCGCACGACAAGATAGAGGAGTTGCAGCTTAACCTCATACGCTCTCATGCGTGCGGCGTTGGCGAACCACTGTCGCGTGAGGAGACGCGGGCGGTGACGCTGCTGAGGGCGAACGTCCTGGCGAAGGGCTTCTCTGGCGTGCGGCCGATAGTCGTCGAACAGCTGCTATCGCTGTTGAACCGGCGGGTGCATCCCGTCATACCGGAACAGGGATCCGTAGGGGCGTCGGGTGACCTCGCGCCGCTCTCGCACCTGGCGCTGGTGCTGCTCGGCGAGGGTGAGGCCGAGCTGGACGGCGAGGTGATGTCGGGCGCGGAGTCGCTGCGGCGGGCCGGCATCGAACCGATATCCCTCAAAGCCAAGGAGGGTCTCGCGCTCAACAACGGCACCCAGGTGAGCACCGGCATAGGCGCGTTGGTGCTGCTCCGCGCCGAGCGCGCGGTGGCGACGGCCGATGTGGCCGGGGCAATGTCGCTGGAGGGTCTGCGCGGGACGCCCGACGCTTTCCACGCCGCGCTTCAGCGCGCGCGCCCGCACCCTGGGCAGAAGGCCAGCGCGGACCGTCTGCGCGCGCTCCTGGAGGGCAGCGAGATCCGGGAATCGCACCGGCACGACGATCCGCGCGTGCAGGACGCATACTCGCTCAGATGCATGCCGCAGGTGCACGGCGCGGCCGCCAATGCGCTCGGATACATCCGTTCGGTGCTCGAGACGGAGGCGAACAGCGCCACCGACAACCCACTCATCTTCCCGGACGAGGATGGCGGGCTGGTGCTGAGTGGGGGCAACTTCCACGCTCAGCCGGTAGCGCAGGTGATGGACCTGCTAGCCATCGCCCTCACCGATATCGCGTCGATCTCCGAAAGGCGCATCGAGAGGTTGGTGAACCCTGATCTCTCCGATCTGCCGGCATTCCTCACCCGCTCGCCCGGCCTGAGTTCGGGGATGATGCTGGCGCAGATAACCGCCGCCGCCCTGGTCAGTGAGTCAAAAGTACTCTCGCATCCAGCAAGCGTGGACTCCATCCCCACCGGCGCGAGCAAGGAGGACCACGTCTCGATGGGTCCGTCAGCCGCTCGAAAAGCCAGGCAGGTCCTCCGCAACACGGAAACGGTACTCGGCATAGAGCTCATGTGCGCCGCCCAGGCGCTCGAGTTCCTCCAGCCGCTGCGCCCCGGACATGGCGTCGAACGGGCATACGCCGCCGTCCGGTCGCGGATTCCCTCGCTGGCCGAAGATCGGGTGCTTGCGCCGGATATCGAGGTGGCCGCGGAGATGGTCAGGGACGGCAAATTGAATTTTGAATTTTGAATTGTCCGTTGCGCAGAATCTCCTCTGCGTCCTCGGCGCCTCTGCGGTATTTTTTAACCGCGGAGGCGCCGAGGACGCAGAGATTCAGCTAGCACGTAAATTTGGCGAAGATCCCGAATTTTGATTTAACTGCAACTACAACAACACAGGGGCGCTTGGTTATGGGTAATTCAAAATTCAAAATTCAAAATTCAAAATTCCTCCGCGCTGCGCGGGGATCAGAGATATCGTGCAAGGGGTGGGCGCAGGAGGCGGCTCTCAGGATGTTGATGAACAACCTCGACCCTGAGGTCGCGGAGCGGCCGGAGGACCTGGTTGTTTATGGCGGGACGGGGCGCGCGGCGAGGTCGTGGGATGCTTTGGAGGCGATTATTGATTCGCTGAGAAAGCTCGAGGACGACGAAACTTTGTTGGTCCAGTCAGGGAAGCCGGTGGCGGTTTTCCGCACCCACACGGGTGCGCCACGCGTTCTCATCGCCAACAGCAACCTGGTACCGCGCTGGGCGAACTGGGAAACCTTCCGCGAATTGGAGCGGAAGGGGCTCACCATGTACGGCCAGATGACGGCCGGCTCCTGGATCTACATCGGCTCGCAAGGCATACTTCAGGGGACCTATGAGACGTTCGGTGCGGTAGCGGCGCAGCATTTCGGTGGCAGTTTGCGCGGGCGATGGGTACTGACGGGCGGGATGGGCGGGATGGGCGGTGCGCAACCGCTCGCGGCGACCATGAACGACGGCGCGATTCTCGTCGTCGAGGTCGACCCGCAGCGGATCCAGCGCCGGCTGGAGAGCGGCTACTGCGACCGCATGACGCACGACCTGGACGAGGCGCTGCGCTGGATCAACGATGCCACGACTGCCGGTGAAGCGCTGTCCGTCGGTCTCGTCGGCAACTGCGCCGAGGTGCTGCCCGAACTGCTCTCGCGCGGCGTGGTGCCGGACATCGTCACCGATCAGACGAGCGCGCATGACGCCCTGAACGGCTATGTCCCCGCGGGCCTGAGCCTCGACGAGGCCGACGCGCTGCGCGAGGGCGCGCCCGAGGAATATACACGCCGCTCGATGGAGTCCATGCGGACCCATTGCGAGGCGATGGTCGGGTTGATGAAGAAAGGTGCCATAACCTTCGATTACGGCAACAACCTCCGCGGTCAGGCGCTGGACGCCGGGTACGGCGACGCATTCGCTTTCCCCGGCTTCGTTCCCGCTTACATCCGCCCACTTTTCGCTCAGGGTAAGGGGCCGTTCAGATGGGTAGCGCTCTCCGGTGATCCGGCCGATATCTATCGAACCGATGACCTGATACTCGAGCTCTTTCCGGACGACGAGCAGCTCCGCCGCTGGATCACCCGCGCCCGCGAGCAGATCCAGTTCCAGGGCCTGCCCTCGCGCATCTGCTGGCTGGGTCAGGGCGAACGTGCGAAGTTCGGTGTAGCACTCAACGACCTGGTCGCCTCCGGCGAGCTCAGCGCCCCCATAGTGATCGGCCGGGACCATCTGGACACCGGATCCGTGGCATCGCCCTTCCGCGAGACGGAGGCGATGAAGGACGGCAGCGACGCGATAGCCGACTGGCCGATCCTCAACGCGCTCCTGAACGTTGCCAGCGGCGCGACCTGGGTATCTTTCCACCACGGTGGCGGCGTGGGAATCGGCAACTCGCTGCACGCCGGCCAGGTCATAGTCGCCGACGGCACTCCCGAGATGCGCGAGCGCCTCCAGCGCGTCCTCACCAACGATCCAGGCATCGGAGTAGTCCGCCACGCCGACGCCGGCTATGAGGTCGCGCTGGACACCGCGCGGGAGCATGGTATTCAGATGCCCAGCGGGGTGACGGGGTGACGGGGTGACGGGGTGACGGGGTGACAAGGTGACAAGGTGACAAGGTGACAAGGTGACAAGGTGACAAGGTGACGG
>DASSKB010000151.1:0-2329 GCA_035690925.1 Longimicrobiaceae bacterium | reverse complement strand
GGGAAGCATGCAAGGAATCGAGCGAAGCAAAGAGATGGACGGCGGAGCACATAATAAGCGACGCTGACAGATACTAAAAGAGGGGTTGCGGCGAAAACCGCACCCCTCAAAAAGTAAGCAATGAAGCCATTTATGGGCCGTGCTGGACTCGAACCAGCGACCTACGAATTATGAGTTCGCTGCTCTAACCAACTGAGCTAACGGCCCGAAGAAGAGACCAACTTTACCAAGATCCTGAAACGCAAGCGGAGGATTATGAGTCCGCTGCTCTAACCGACTGAGCTATGGGCCCTAATGTTTCTGGCACGGTGCAAATGTGGGGTTTGCCGGCCCTGAAATCAACCCCCCGAGCTGTGGTACTAGCGCTCACCGGGTGCCGAAAAGCCGATCACCCGCATCGCCCAGTCCTGGCCGGATATATCCGTTCTCGTCCAGCTCGCGGTCCAGTGCCGCCGTAATGATCGGTACGTCGGGGTGCTGTTCCAGCATTTTCGCTACACCCTCCGGGGCGGCAACGAGGCAGGCGAACTGCACCCGCGTGGCGCCGACATCCTTCAGGAACGCCACCGCGGCCGCGGCCGACCCGCCTGTCGCGAGCATGGGGTCCAGCACGATGAAATCGCGCTCGTCTGGGTCGGGCGGAATCTTGAAGTAGTAGCTGATGGGCTGTAAAGTATCGTGATCACGGTAAAGCCCTATGTGCCCCACGCGCACCGAGGGCATGAGCCTGACGAAACCTTCTACCATCCCGAGGCCCGCGCGGAGGATGGGCACCACTGTGAGCTTCTTCCCCGCGATCCGCATTTCCTCGGTACGTTCCAGCGGCGTTTCTATCTCCACCCGCTCGAGCGGCAGATCGCTGGTGAGCTCATAGGCCATCAGCATGGAGATCTCGTCGACCAGCTCCTTGAACTGCTTCTTCGGCGTATCCACGCACCGCAGTACTGTCAGCTTGTGGCGGATGAGCGGGTGGTCGAGGATGGTGAGGTTGGGGAATGGATCCCTGGAGTGATTTTGCATCGTCCGAAGCTAACGCTCACATGCCCACGGCTCAAGAATCTGGAACAGAATCTGCGCCAGCGGTACTAGCACGTAGCCACCACACACAACAAACCGCGGAAACACATAATGGATCTTACAACAACTCGCCTGAAGGTCTCCGGCATGACCTGTGGGCATTGCGCGGAAACTGTCGAGAAGGCACTTCGCAATCAGCCTGGCGTCAGGAATGCGACTGTCCATCTGGACGCCGGCGCGGCGGAGATCGAGTACGAGAAGGGCCGCACGGCACCCGAGCAGCTCATTGCCGCGGTGGAGGAAGCGGGCTATGCCGCCGGAATGGCTGGGAAGCCGCCGGGCGGAGAGTTCTAGAACCTCGGCAGTTCACCGGCCGCTCCCCGCGGCCGGTGGTCGGTCCATCTCATGATGGCTGATTGCGTTGCGAGCTTATCCTCGGTAGTTTGGCCATCCGTCCACCTCACTTCATCACATCCTCCGTGATTTCCAATGGACCCTGCGCTCTTCATCAAGGGTGTCTCGAAGCGTTATACCGGGCATCTGGCGGTCGACGACCTCAGCCTTGCCGTTCCCAGTGGCACGATATACGGAATTCTGGGGCCCAACGGGGCGGGAAAATCTACACTCATTCGCATGGTGATGGATATCATCGCGCGCGACAGCGGTGAGATCGAGATCCTCGGCCAGGATCCATCGGCTGACAAGGGGGTCCTCCGCCGCGTGGGATATCTCCCTGAGGAGCGCGGATTGTATAGAAAGATGAAGGTGCTGGACGTGATCATCTTCTTCGCGCAGTTGAAGGGGCTCTCGCGCGACGAGGCGCGGCGCGGTGGCGAGGAATGGCTCGAGCGGATGGGTCTGGGCGAGTGGGGCGCGGCGAAGGTAGAGACCCTCTCGAAGGGGATGCAGCAAAAAGTGCAGTTCATCACGACCGTGCTACACGACCCAGACCTGCTGATCCTGGACGAACCTACCTCGGGGCTCGATCCGGTGAACCAGGAGGTCCTCCGCGACACCATTCTAGGCGCCCGAACGCGGGGGAAAACTGTAATATTCTGCACTCACAACATGGGGCAGGCGGAACAGCTCTGCGATCACGTCTGCATCATCTCGGGAGGCCGGAAGGTGCTGGACGGGGAGCTTCGGCAGATACGACGGGATCACCGGGGTGAGAGCTACCGGCTGGAGTTCGACGAAAGGACGGCTGAGGTGGACGAGTTCATGACGAACAACAGGCGGTTCTCCAGCGTCAGGCAGACGACTGACGGATGGGAGGTCGACCTCATGGCGGGTGCCGACCCGCGCGAGTTGA
>DASSKB010000150.1:0-23250 GCA_035690925.1 Longimicrobiaceae bacterium | reverse complement strand
CCATGGCCATGTCCAAGCCGAAGCTCTACGGAATATTCGCCGCAGTCGTAGTAATTGCGTTCTTCATAGGGTTTCTGCCGCAGTGGTCGAAGGCGCGCGGCATTAGAAGTGAGATGGAGGCCAGCCGAATCGAGATGGAGCAGCAGATCACCGCGCTCGAATCGGATCTCCAGATCGCGCGTTTGGAGGGACGGCTGGGGGCCGCTATGGCAGAATCGCTTCGCGGCAACTACGAGCGAGCGCGGCAGCTGATGGTCAGCTTCTATACCGATCTCGAGAAGAGCGTACCCGATATCACCGACCCCGCCCAGCTCGCGGAAATGCAGGCGATCATGGATCAGAGATTCGAGATAGTCACGCTATTGTCGAGGGCGGAGCCTGAATCGACCGAGCGGCTGATGCTGATGTACACGCGCTACTTCGCCGCCATGGATCCGGTAGGACGCGAAGCGCCGGCATCTGTAACACCGTCGCCGCCTGTGGAGGGTGACTGATTCAGGCTGCCGCTGCCGCGGCAATGGCCTCGCGCGCAGCTACATATCCTTCTTCCAGAAAGAATTGCGTCCGATCGAAGTCGAAGCTGTGAAGATGGCCGATCTTCGGTCGGATGTATATGAGTGACGCCTCCCCAGGCGTTACATCCCACTTCGCCAGGCACGCCTTCCGCTGTTCCTGGAGATTCAAATTCAGCACCCGGTCGTGGATCGCTATCATCCCCCGGTCGAAGTATCCTTCCGCCGGCGGCAACAGGTCCGAGCCGACGTCCACCGCTATCACCCGTTCCGCATCCCAATCCGCAGCCGTTCCGATCGGCAGTACGTTCAATACACCGCCATCGACCAGTACATCGCCCTCGATGTACTTGGGCGGAAAGTAGATGGGGAGCGCACACGATGCGTACACCGCGTCCGCGAGCGGAATGTCCTGGCGCTCGCCATCACCGAACCATACTTCCTCTCCTGTGACCAGCGACACAGTATTTATACGGAGAGGGTGCTTTAATTCGGCAAACGTCTTCACCGGCAGAGTCTCCCGGATGTAGCTCAGGAAGTGCTCGCCCTCGAACACTGCCGATTCGCGCACTCCACCCAGCCACACCGCTCGACGGTTGATAGCGACGATGTCCTCTTTTACAAGTGTGCGCGCTATCTCCGCCAGGTCCCGCCAACCCATCCCACCGGCCAGGCATGCTCCTATGAGCGCCCCGATGCTCGTGCCGATTATGCCGTCCGGCCGCACACCCCGCTCCTCCAGCGCCTTCCACACTCCAATGTGCGCCATACCCTTCATACCTCCGCCACCGAGAACAAGGACGGTGCGGCCGGAACTCGGCGCCGGCGATCGGGCGATCTCTCGTTCACTACTCATGCATCTCCCCCGGGGTAAGTGCCTCGCGAGCCCACAATCCGAACATAACCAGAATGCAAGTCCGGTGCACAATTTGAGCGCCTTCCGGCGGGCCTCGCACCGCACTGTTCTTGCATCGTGAACCGAGGTTGACTTTACCAACTCAGCCGCCTAGCTTGCAGTTGATAAGCAGAATCATTCTTGCTAAGTGGCAGCGCTATAAAAATATCTAACGAGGAGATTTCATCGATGTCGGATTCGTTGCTTAAGATCACCAATCTGCACGCAGAGATCGCGGAAGATGGAACCGAGATCCTGAAGGGTGTGGATCTGGAGATAAAAGAAGGGGAGATCCATGCTATCATGGGCCCCAACGGATCGGGGAAGAGCACTCTCTCCAAGGTGATCTCCGGCCATCCGGCTTACGAGGTGACTGACGGTGAGATACTGCTGCGCGGCGAGAGCGTTCTGGACATGGAGCCGGACGAGCGGGCGCGGGCGGGCATCTTCCTGGCCTTCCAGTACCCGGTAGAGATACCGGGCGTTTCGATAGCCAACTTCATGCGAACGGCGATCAACGCCAAACGTGGTGAAGAGGTGGACATATTCGACTTCCAGGATCAGCTGGTAGAGAAGATGGAGATGCTGGATATGGATCCCGTGTTCGCCGAGCGCTCGGTGAACGACGGCTTCTCTGGTGGCGAGAAGAAGCGCAACGAGATCCTCCAGCTCGCCATGCTGGAGCCGACGCTCGCGGTCATGGATGAGACCGACTCGGGTCTGGACATCGACGCACTCAAGATAGTTTCGGCGGGCATCAACAAGATCAAGTCGCACCACACCGACAACATGGGTGTGCTGCTGATCACGCACTACCAGCGGATGCTGAACTACATTACCCCCGATCGTGTGCACGTGATGGTCGACGGCCGAATTGTCCGCTCGGGCGGCAAGGAGCTGGCGCTGGAGCTGGAGGAGAAGGGATATGATTGGGTACGGGAGGTCGTTGGCGCCTGAAGGGCGCCAACGAGGCTATCAGCTATCAGCTATCAGCTTGAAGCTTTTAGTCCGACCGATTCCAGGCAGGCCAAAGTTGTTTTGCCGTAAGCTGATAGCTGATAGCTGATAGCTCTTCAGCCACACGCCAGATTCAAGGAGTCCAAACATGCCAGTTAACGAAAGCGTCGCCGAGCTGAACCTCGACGAGTACAAATTCGGATTCCGCGATCCGGAAGAGCACTTCTTCAAGTCCCGCAAGGGTTTGGATGAAGATATCGTACGTCAGATCTCCGCGCAGAAGAATGAGCCGGAGTGGATGCTCAAGATGCGCCTGAAGGCGCTCAAGCATGCGCTCAAGCGGCCGTGGCCGACGTGGGGTGGGGACCTTTCGGGTCTCGACTTCGACGATATCTACTTCTACATCAAGCCGTCGGACCGGGGAACGGGTCGCACCTGGGACGAGGTCCCGGACACGATCAAGAACACTTTCGAGCGGCTGGGAATTCCCGATCAGGAGCGCCGCATCCTTGCCGGCGTCGGAGCGCAGTACGAATCCGAAGTCGTCTACCACTCCCTGAAGAAGGAGTGGGAGGAGCAGGGTGTGATCTTCATGGGGATGGACGATGGCCTGCGCGAGCACGAGGATATCGTCAGGGAGCATTTCGGTAAGGTGGTTCCCTACCGTGACAACCTGTTCGCGGCGGTCAACACAGCTGTCTGGTCAGGCGGCTCGTTCGTGTACATCCCCAAGAACGTGAAGCTGGACATGCCGCTCCAGGCATATTTCCGCATAAACGCGGAAAGCATGGGGCAGTTCGAGCGCACAATGATCATCGTGGAGGAGGGCGCTCAGGTTCAGTACATCGAGGGGTGCACCGCGCCGACCTACGCGCGCGATTCATTCCACTCCGGCGTGATCGAGATCATCGTGAAGGATGGCGCGCGCTGCCGATATACGACCATCCAGAACTGGTCACACAACGTGTACAACCTGGTTACGCAGCGGGCGATGGTCAGCCGCGACGGCACCATGGAGTGGGTGGACGGGAACCTCGGCTCCAAACTCACCATGAAATACCCTTCCTGCTACCTCATGGGCGAGGGTGCACGCGGCGAGATCCTCTCGATCGCTTACGCTGGCAATGGTCAACACCAGGACGCCGGTGGAAAGGTGATCCACTCCGCGCCCAATACCTCGAGCCGGATCGTATCCAAGTCAATCTCGAAGGGATCGGGCCGAAGCTCGTATCGCGGACTCCTCAAGGTGAACCCGGGCGCGACGAACGCGCGGAGCAATGTCGAGTGCGATGCCCTCCTCCTGGACGAAGAGGCGCGCACCGACACCTATCCCTACATCGAGATAGAAGAGGATCGCGCCAACATCGGACACGAGGCCACCGTCTCCAAGATCGGCGACGAACAGCTCTTCTACCTCATGAGCCGCGGCCTCTCCGAAGACGAAGCCGCCACCATGGTCGTCCGCGGCTTCATCGAGCCCATCGCGAAGGAACTGCCGCTGGAATACGCGGTGGAGCTGAATCGGTTAATTGAGCTGGAGATGGAAGGAAGCGTAGGGTAGGAAAGGCGTAGCCTTTCCGGCTATCAGCTATCAGCTATCAGCTATCAGCCCGCGAAAGTCGGCTGATAGCTCGAAACCCCAAGCTGATAGCTGATAGCTGATAGCTGATAGCTTTAAGACTAACTTCTGAGCAACCCATATATTCATGACCGAAACAACCACAACCTCGGAACCCCAGACCTTCTCCCGCGACCAGGTAGAGATTCTGTCTGCGCGGAAGGCGGAGCCGGCGTGGCTGCGGGAGCAGCGACTTCAGGCTCACGGGGTGTTCGCCAGCACGCCCATGCCTGACACAGCGCCGGAGGAGTGGCGTTATACGGCTATCAAAGATCTTCTCGACCTGGACGCTCTCGAGCTGGCTGAAGAGAAGCCGCCGGTTGCGCGAGTCTCGGATCTGCCTGAGGGGCTGAAGGCCCTGATCGACGACATTGGCGGTGCGGGTGCGAGGTTGGCCCAGGTGGACGCGTCGGTGGTGTACAGGGACGTTCCTGAAGAGCTCAGCAGGAAGGGCGTGATCTTCATGAGCCTGGATCAGGCGGTGCGCGAGCACCCCGATCTGGTCGAGAAGCACCTGGGGAGTGCTACGAATGCCGAAGCCGGCAAGTTCGCGGCGCTGAACACAGCCCTCTGGACCGGCGGCACCTTCCTGTACGTGCCGAAGGATGTCCGGGTGGAGGTTCCGCTCCGCTCTTTTCGCTGGATCGCGAGCGAAGGGGCGTCGGCGTTCGGGCGAACGCTGATCGTCGCGGAGCCGAACTCCGAAGTCGCCGTGGTCGACGAGCTCGCCTCGGGCGATTTCGACAGCCTTACGCTCTCTAACGGTGGCACGGAGATCTTCGCTGGTGAGGGCGCGAAGGTTACATACGTGGCGGTACAGCGCTGGGGGAGCGGAGTGCTCCACCTGACAACCGACCGACTGATAGCGGGCCGCGACGCTCGGATAACGACGCTGAACGTCGCGCTGGGCTCCGATGTCACTCGCACCGACATCCAGTGCCAGCTCAGATCGCCCGGCGCTCACGTGGATATGCTGGGGCTGTATATCGCCGAGGGCGAGCAGCACATTGACAATCAGACGCTGCAGGACCACCAGGCACCGCACGCGTCGAGCAATCTGCTGTTCAAGGGCGCACTCACGGATAAGGGTCGCTCGGTGTTCCGCGGCCTTATCAGGGTGCACCCGAACGCCCAGCGTACCGACGCGTACCAGACGAACCGCAACCTTATCCTGTCGGACAAGGCGCGCGCTGACTCGCTTCCGAACCTGGAGATAGCCGCGGACGATGTTCGCTGCTCGCACGCGGCCACCGTCGGGCAGCTGGATGAGGAGGAGATATTCTACCTTCAGAGCCGCGGGATTCCCAAGAAGGAGGCGGTCCGGCTCGTGATCTTCGGTTTCTTCGGTGAAGTCCTCGACCAGTTACCTCTCACTGATGTCCGTAAGGAGCTGGTGACCGCCGTTGAACGCAAGCTGCACACGCGCGTGCAGTAATCGCCATGGCTTTCGTGAAGGTCGCTCAACTGAACGATCTGCCGGACGAGAGTCTTCTAGGAGTCGAAGTGGAAGGGAAGTCGATCTGCCTCGCCAGATTGGACGGGGAGGTCTACGCCTTCGCAGACAACTGCACACACAGAGACTTCCCGCTCTCCGAGGGCGAGATCGACCCTGACGACTGCTCGGTAACCTGCGAATGGCACGGCGCCATTTTCGACGTGCGCAGCGGAGAGGCGGTCGGACTGCCGGCCACCAGACCTGTGCCCGTCTATGAGTGCCGGGTAGATGGTGACGATATCCTTGTGCAGATATGACAACCGCTGTAATGGATCCCATGGAGACCGTCCGTGCGCAGTTCCCGATACTGGCGCAGGAGGTCAACGGCCACCCTCTGGTCTACCTCGATAACGCCGCTTCCACACAGAAGCCGCAGGCGGTTATCGAGGCGTTGGACCGTTACTACCAGGATGACAACGCCAACGTCCATCGGGGCATCCACGAACTTTCCCGCCGCGCCACCGAGGCCTACGAAGCAGCGCGGATAAGCGTCAGCGCGTTCATCGGGGCGCGGGATCCCGCGGAGCTCATCTGGACCCGCGGGACTACCGAATCCATCAACCTGGTAGCCAGCTGCTGGGGTGGCGCGAACCTGCGAGCGGGTGACGAGATCCTGCTATCGGTCATGGAGCATCACTCCAACCTGGTGCCCTGGCAGATGCTGGCTCAGCGTACGGGCGCCAAGCTCCGATTCATCGACATAGACGATGAGGGGCGCCTGGACCTGGGATCTTTCGATAAGCTCCTGAGTGAACGAACCCGCCTGGTCGCCATCGCCCACATCTCCAATGCGCTCGGCACGATAAACCCCGTGCGGGGAATAGCTGAACGCGCGCACGACGTGGGTGCGCTCATGCTGGTGGACGCGGCCCAGTCGGTCCCGCATCTCCCTGTGAACGTAGGCGATCTCGGATGCGATTTCCTCGCGTTCTCCGGCCATAAGATGTGCGGTCCGACCGGGATAGGAGGGCTCTGGGGCCGACGCGAGCTGCTCGAGGGCATGCCGCCGTGGCTCGGTGGTGGTGACATGATAGATCGCGTCGAGCTGGAGGCATCTACTTTCGCCGGGATCCCGAGCAAGTTCGAAGCGGGAACGCCGCATATCGCAGGAGCGATCGGCCTTGCCGCAGCTGTCGATTTCCTCTCGGGTATCGGTATGGAGAGCATCGCCGAGCATGGCCGGTCCGTGGTATCCTACGCGCTGGAGCGAATGGCTGAGATCCCCGACCTGCAGATATACGGGCCGCAACAGCCTGGTGATCGCTCGGCAGTGATCTCGTTCACACTTGCCGACGTTCATCCGCACGACCTCGCGACCATCCTGGATATGGAGGGCGTGGCTATCCGGGCCGGCCATCACTGCGCCCAGCCACTGATGCGGCGGCTCGGCGTAGCGGCGACGGCTCGCGCCTCCTTCTACGTGTATAATACCCGAAGCGACGTGGATCGCCTCATCGGTGCACTCCAGCACGCCCGCACGCTTTTCGGGTACTGAGCGGATGAGGTGGAGCCCGGTAATATTCAGTATCGCCGTACTTGTATTCTTCGCCAGCGCCCTCTCCGTCCTTGCGGCGGTAGATTACGGGAACAAGGGGCTGGCGATAGCGGGTGCGGTGGGGATGGGGATAGCGGGAATCCTCTTCCTGCTCTCGATTTTCGGCTACCGCCGTCGGGTCGACTGGACGAGGGTCAGGGCCGAACAGCGCCTGTGGGAGAGTGGCCCTCTCGGCCGCACGTGGCTTCGAGTCCGCCAGCGGCTGGGGCGGCTCTGGAAGATTTGAGACGGCGTGCATCATCATTCAAACAGGCACCTCCTCGCAATGGATCGGTCCACACCGCAGCTGAAGTCGCTCTACCAGGAACTCATCCTGCAGCACTATCGCCATCCGCACAACAAGGGTGAGATGGAGACGCCCGACGTCTCCATAAGCATGAACAACCCTGTGTGCGGTGACGAGATCACCCTGCAGCTCCGGGTGGTGGACGGCCGGATAGAACAGATCGCCTTCTCCGGTCAGGGCTGTTCCATCTCCCAGGCATCAGCCTCCATGATGACCAAACAGCTTTCCGGGAAGACGCTCGACGAGGCCACCGCGCTCACCGGCCGTTTCACCGAGATGATGCACGGCGATGAGGACGCGGCCGTCGACCGGGCTCTTGGCGATCTGCGGGCGCTGGCGGGGGTGTCGCGCTTCCCGGTCCGCATCAAGTGCGCGCTTCTTGCCTGGAACGCTATGCAGGAGGCTGGAAAGACGGTAGAGAGCCGCTGACCGACCCGCCGACAGAACGGCGAACCGAACCCGCACAGGTCGATGATAGCCCCATGACAAAACCCCGCAGAGTCGCGATCGTGGATGGATGCCGCACCCCATTTGCCAGGTCCGGTACTGTGTTCAAGGGGATGTCCGCGGTGGAACTCGGCAAGATAGCGGTCAGGGAGCTGATCTCCCGCACCGAGGTGGATCCCGACATTGTCGATCAGATGGTCTATGGCACCGTCGTGCAGTCGGTTCAGGAGCCGAACATCGCGCGTGAGGTGGGCCTGGGGTCCGGACTGCCAGCCACCGTTCCCGCGTTCACCGTTTCACGTGCGTGCGCATCGGCTAATCAGGCTATCACCTCGGCGGCGGACCACATCGCGCTCGGTATGGCGGACGTGGTGGTGGCCGGTGGCGCCGAGTCGCTCACCGACATCCCCATACTCTTCTCCGACGAGATGCGCGACGCGCTGGTCGCGGCGTCGAAGGCCCGCAGCATGGGTGCGCGCCTCAAAGCGTTCGCCGGAATAAGGCCGCGGGATCTGGCGCCCGTTACGCCGGCCATTGCCGAGCCCACAACGGGGCTCACCATGGGGCAGTCCGCCGAGAAGATGGCGCAGGAGAACGGGATATCGCGGGAGGACCAGGACCGCTGGGCACTGCGGTCGCACGAGCTGGCCTGGGCGGCCACCGAGGATGGACGCCTGACCCGCGAGATAGTGCCCACCTACGTGCCGCCAGCCTACACTGAAGTCGTGACTACCGACAACGGCATCCGCTCGGACACGTCGATGGAGAAGCTCGCGCGGCTCAAACCGGCGTTCGATAGGAAGTACGGGACGGTAACCGCAGGCAACGCCTCGCCGCTTACCGACGGAGCGTCGGCTGTACTGCTGATGAGTGAGGAAAAGGCAAAGGAGCTCGGATACGAGCCGCTCGGATACATTCGGTCGTATGCGTATGCATCGCTCTCGCCGGCCGACCAGCTTCTGCAGGGGCCGGTCTTCGCCACGCCCGTGGCCCTCGAGCGAGCCGGACTCACCATGAAGGACATCGACCTTATGGACATGCACGAGGCGTTCGCGGCGCAGGTACTCTCGAACCTTCAGTGGTTCCAGTCGCAGAAAATTGCCGAGGAACGCCTGGGACTATCCGAGCCTATCGGGGTGCCGGACGAGGACCGCATAAACGTACTCGGCGGCTCAATCGCGATCGGTCACCCGTTCGGGGCGACCGGCGGCCGCATAACCGTCACCCTGCTGAACGAGCTGAAGCGGCGTGGTGAGCAGTTCGGGCTCATAACCGTCTGCGCGGCGGGTGCGATGGGATTCGCTATGGTAGTGGAACGCGAATGACCGCACCCGCCGCATTTTTCTGGCCTTAGTTACCGCTCCACCATTTCCCGTCGCGCTTCTCGCCTTCTTCTCCTTCCTCGTATCCGTTCTCGAACGCCTGGCCGCCGTCGTCCTCCGGTGGAGGCGTGAAGTCGCTCGCGCGAATGACAGTTAGCGAATTCCGCATGGTGTGGGGGCCGACCTTAACCACGACGGTGTACTGTCCAGGGTCGACCACATAGCTCTCGCCATCCTCACCGAACTCGAACTCGCCGCCCCGATCCTCCACCGCATCGAAGATGTCGCGCGCTATGTCCTCGAGGTTCGCCTCCGTCTCGGCTTCTTCTTCCTCGGGATCTTCCTGGACCTCGCCCGGTTCCGGGTAGGACTCGCCCGGACGGGGGTTCCACTCGTCGGCCCCGCCACCACCACCGCCGCGGCGACCGAACAGGCTCTCGATCTCACCGCTCTGGAGCATCGTGAGCACACTATCTATAGCGGCCTCGTTCCCACCTTCGGCAATCATGGAATCCGCCACCGCGATAAGAAGCGCTGCCGCCTGAATGCTGTCGCGGTGTTCGGAGGGCGATAGCGGCTCCGGATCACCCTCACCCATGAGCCCCCAGTAAACACGATGGAGGCCGCTGGAAGCGGGGCCCTCGAGCGTCTGCACTGTATCGCCCGCGCTGCTGAGCACCACGATTTCGGATTGAGGGTTCTCCTGCTCGCCCGAACCCAATCCGACGGCGGGCTCTGCCGCTTCGGGGATCCAGTAGGTCAGCTCGGCACCGAACTCGATCTCGTCGCTCACCCATGCCTGATGTCCGAGGTTCTCGCCGCCCACCGGTTCATCACCGTACTGGAGCGCCGGCTTCGGATCGAAAAATACTGGACCGCTGGCCAGGTTGACGCTCCCGAGCTGCTGGAGCGGAGCGATATCTACTATCCAGATGGACCGTCCGTGCGTTCCGGCTATCAGCTCGTGGTCACGCGGATGGATCCTGAGATCCTTGATCGGCGTGGTCGGCAGTCCTTCCGAGAACGGCTGCCAGGTAGCACCGCGATCGAGCGACATGTAAAGACCCACATCCGTCCCTAAAAACAGCAGATTCGGGTTGACCAGGTCCTCACGTATAACGTGTACGAAGTCCGGCTTTCCGGTCGGTAGACCGGCCGCGATCGAGCGGAAGGTCTGACCGCCATCTTCCGTGATGAAGACGTACGGGGTGAAGTCACCCGACCGGTGTCCGTCGAACGTCACATAGAATCGATCGGCGTCGTGTGGCGACGGCTCTATCACGCTGACCCAGGTGCCCTGGGGTACGCCTGGAATGCGGTCCGTGAGCTCGGTCCAGGTAACCCCGTCGTTCGGGCTCATCCACACACGGCCATCGTCTGTGCCGGCGAAGAGCAGCCCCTGCTGCACCGGCGATTCGGCGAGCGCGAAGATGGTCGCGTGGTTCTCCGCGCCGGTCGCGTCCGTCGTGATCCCGCCCGTAGTCTCCGTGCTGATACGGATCTTCACACTATCCGCATAGGTCAGATCCGGGGAGATCGGGATGAGGTCCTCACCGCGATTCGTGGACTTTAGCACCCGATTGCCCCCGGCATAGAAGACATCCGGGTTATGCGGCGAGAGAAGGAACGGCGTATTCCAGTTGAAGCGCAGGTCGTACCGCGCCGAATCGGCTGAAATCCGCGCCTCGAGGTCCGCGACCCGGTCGGTCACATCGTCGGAGATCGGCAGGCCCTCGAGCGTGGTTATCAACGCCAGCGAGTCGCGCCAGCCCTTCGTCTCTTCCTCCCAGCTCTCCGGGCTGAGGCGAACTCGCACCCCGTTGTCCATGTCTACCCGACCCATCCGGCCGCGCTGTGACTCTACGTAGACGATGCTCGCGTCACGCGGATCCTGCGCGGTGCGGAAGCCGTCACCGCCCCAGATGGTCGCCCACATCTTATTGGTGATCCCGTCGTCCGCACGCCGGCTCGGGCCGCACCACGAACCATTGTCCTGTAACCCACCGCATACATTGTACGGAACAGCCATGTCATAGCTGATGGCGTAAAACTGCCCGATCGGGATGGTGTTCACGAACTCGAACGTACCACCCTTGTCCCAGGTTATGCCGATACCGCCGTCGTTCCCCACAATGAAATGATCAGGATTCTCGGGATCCCACCACATCGCATGGTGGTCCACGTGCAGACCGCGAGTTCCAGTACCGACCGTCTTGCCGCCGTCTTTGGAAAACTGGACAGGCGTGGACGACCAGTAGACGTAGTTCGGATCGGACGGATCTACTCGCACCTGCGAATAGTAGAAGGGTCGCGTGTCCTCCCCGTTCATCCAGGTCCAGGTCTCACCGCCATCATCAGAGCGATAGAGCCCCGTCCCTTTCTGACCTGACTGAGCAGCCTCCTCGTCCGTCATCCCCTCTGTATCACCCTCTTCCGCTTCGGTCAGGGCATAAATGACATTCGGATTGCTCTCTGAGATGGCGAGGCCGATCCGGCCCTTGTTCGTCTCAGGGAAGCCGCCGCCTTCCACCTCCATCCAGCTTTCGCCACCGTCCGTCGATTTCCAAAGGCCGCTGCCGGGACCACCGCTCTTGAAGAACCAGGGTCCGCGGATCCGCTCCCAGCTCGCGGCGAAGAGCACGTCCGGGTTGTTCGGATGCATCGCGATGTCGATAAAGCCCGCACGATCGCTTATAAACTTCACCAGTTCCCAGGTCTCGCCGCCGTCTGTGGTCTTATAGAGACCCCGCTCGGGGTTCGTGGCCCAGGTCGCGCCCATGGCTGCCACCCAGACGGTGTTCGGATCGTTCGGATGAATGACTATCCGACCGATCGTCTGCGTCTCCTCGAGTCCCATCAGCTCCCAGGTGAGACCGCCATCCGTCGACTTGTAGATTCCGCCGCCCGGTGAGATCGAGTTGCGCGAATCCTCCTCGCCCGTGCCCGCCCATATGATGGAGGTGTCGCTTGGCGCGATCGCTATATCGCCCATTGATATCACCCGCTCGTTCTGGAAAAGCGGTCTGAACGTCGTTCCGTTGTTGATCGTCTTCCAGATCCCGCCCGCGGCCGACGCTACATAAAAGGTCGAGGTGCCCGGGACTCCCTCGATGTCCGTGATGCGACCCGACATATTCGCCGGACCGATCGACCGCCATTCGAACGACGATAGAAAGGTGGAATCAAGTTGAGCGGACATCTGGGCTTCCGCTGGAATGGCGACGCATGCCACCAGGACGAGAACTGCTGCTGAAACCGAGGGGAATCTCATACGCCTGGACGGTGAGGGAACGGAGGTTGGTGAAGGCTAAGATAAGCGGCGACGGCCCGCGCGCAATACTTGGTGCATAGAGGGATTGACACGACCGGCCGCGGGTATTATTTTGGCCGCCGAATAATCTCTGGCTTATCACAGACCTGCACTACAGAACCTCAGCCGGACTACCTCTCGTAATCTCGCATTGCCCAGCGTGGGGGGCATTTAGGAGCCCACGGTTTCTCGCCGTGCATTTCCGCAAGCGCGGATGCCGGCCCAATCATCACACAGGAGTACCTCATGCGGACCACCGGAACGGTGAAGTGGTTTAATGACGCCAAAGGATTTGGTTTCATCACCCCTTCCAACGGAGAGCGGGACTGCTTCGTCCACTACTCGGCGATTCAGGGCGATGGATTCAAGTCGCTCGCTGAAGGATCCGAGGTCGAATTCGACATGGTGGAGGGCGAAAAGGGCCCTGCGGCCGAAAACGTCGCCCCAGTGGCTGAGCAGTCGGCCTGAGTCCGGTGGCGCAGCAGGTGACGATATGAGCAAGGGCCGTCCTCAAGTGAGGACGGCCCTTGCTCTTGGCTGTGGACGATATTGGTGCATGCAGCGCTCTTCAGAACTCCCCGATCATGCCGATTTCGGTTCGTAGCGCGTAGCCCAGCTCGCGCTCGACGGTACCCTGTGCGAGGTCTATCAGACCCCGCACGTGCGCCGCTGTGGCCCCGCCTAAGTTCACGATTATGTTGGCGTGCTTGTGGAAGATCTGGGCATTGCCCAGCACGTGGCCCTTCAGGCCACACTGGTCGATCAGGCGGCCGGCTCCGACACCCTCTATCTTCTGGAAAATTGAGCCCGCACTGGGGTACAGCCAGAGGTCGGGATGGCGATCGTCACGCCACTTAAGGTTCTCCTTTATAACTTCTCTGAGCTCCGCGTGCGGTACCTCGTTCAGGCGGAACGTCACGCTGAGTACCACGTCCTGCCGATCGTGCAGGATGCTGTAGTCGTACCCGAAATTGAAATAGTCGCGGTCGACGATCCGGACCTCCCCTTCTTCGGTGAGGATCTCGGCGGATTCCACTACTTCCTCGACGAAAACAGTGCGCTCGCGCTCCGGCGGCGGCGATAGGAAATGCAGGTTCTGCCATATCGCCCCGCCTACTGTGCTGGGAATTCCCACAAAATGATGGAGGCCGCCGAGCTCTCTGGCGACCGTCGCCTGGATAAGGTCGTGATATACCATCACCCCGCTTCCAGCCTTCACGCGGCCGCCCTCCAGGAACTGTATATCCCGAACTTCGTTACGGATCACCAGCCCGCGAAAACCCTGGTCGCCAACGAGTATGTTTGCACCCGCTCCCAGGAGGAAGAATGGCAGCCCGAGCTCTCTGGCGAGTAGTACAGCCTGCGCGAGCTCCTCTGAGGTTTTCGCGCGGAAGAGGACGTCCGCGGGACCTCCGATCCTGAAGGTGGTGTACGGTGAAAGATGCGCATCGCGTTCAAGGCGGTGCTGGCCCAGACGGGACGCGAGCAGGTCGAAGGGCAGTTCCGTGGTCACGGGCATTCGCAGGGCAACTCCAGGGAGAATCCAGTCATTGAACAGTACGTCAAACGAGCACTGACGCGCCGGTAGTGCAAGGGCGGTGCCCTGCGCGTCGCTGGTAACCGCCCGATTCGGCATGGTCCTTGATATATAACAGGCCAGGACCATCACAGATAAAGCCTTGTACTGTAGACATATACGCAACTGTTAAACGAAGGAGACGCATGGTGGACATCCGACGGAATCAATCATCCAGTGGCTTCGGCCGTAATCAGGCGACGAGCCTGGCGGTCGCGGGTATCCTGGGCGCGGCATGGGTAGGTGGGACGATTGCCGGTCAGCAGAAGTTCGATCCGAAGACGGGTGTTTCGCCTCGCGTCGCGACCACAGCGTTGGCCGCAACCTCCACGGACGTTTCATGGGATCTGCCGAACCTGGATCACAATCGGGTGGATTTCTGGGTTGAGCAGTTCACGACTTCGAAGCGGGACCAGTTCCGCGGATTCCTTGAGCGGAGTGGCCGGTACGTTCCGATGATATCGGCCAAGCTGGAGGAGCGGGATATGCCGCAGGATCTGATTTATCTGGCGATGATCGAGTCCGGTTTCAATCCGACAGCTTATTCCGCAGCGGACGCTTCAGGCCTCTGGCAGTTCATTGAAGAGACTGGCGAGCGCTATGGTCTGACCGTCAACAATGTGGTGGATGAGCGGAACGACCCGGTGCAGGCGACTGATGCCGCGCTGGACTACCTGACCTATCTGCACGACCGCCTCGGCTCCTGGTACCTGGCGGCCGCCGGGTACAACAGCGGTGAGAATCGCGTCGCCAGGATCATGGAAGAGGTTACAGGCTCCGAATCGGGCGACGACAGCGACTACTATCTGATCTGGGATAGGCTGCCGAGGGAAACGCGCGATTACGTGCCGCTCATGATCGCCGCGGCGAGAATAGCGAAGCACCCGGAGAAATACGGCTTCGAAGATGTACAGATTCAGCCACCAATGCAGTACGAGCAGGTGCCGGTAGACGGCGGAACGCCGCTGGCAGCGGTAGCGGACGCCGCGGGCGTGGATGAGGAGAGCGTGGAGAAGCTCAACCCTCACTTCAGCCTTGAAAGAACGCCTACAGGAAAGCGCTCCATGGTACGGATCCCGGCTGGAACCAAGACGGCATTCCTGGTGAACTGGCCGACGGTGCGCGAGCAACAAACCTACGCGGCTACCAAGTACAAGATCCGCCGTGGCGACTCACTGATCGCTATCGCCCGCGCCCACGGTGTCTCAGTAGACGCGATCCGCGCTGAAAATGACATGCGTGGAAGTCGCATAATCGCCGGGCGGACACTCAGGATTCCGTCTACGGGATGAAAAGGTGACGGGGTGACAAGGTGACACTCGCGCGACCGATTCGTGCGGTGTCTCGAACACCTAAAAGCGGCGGGTCGCAGAGCTTTCTGCGACCCGCCGTCACCTTGTCACCCCCTCACCTTGTCACCCCCTCACCTTGTCACCCCCTCACGTTGTCACCTTGTCAATAATAAGGATTAATGCCGGCACCATGGTCAGTTACGTCGATGATGTTCTCGATCTCCGGGACCTCCTGGCGGACCATGCGTTCGATGCCCTGGCGCAGGGTGGCCTGGGATGCGGCGCAGCCCTGACAGCCGCCGCCCATGCGAAGGTAGAGAGTGTCGTCGCTGACGTCGACGAGCTCCACGACACCGCCGTGGGAGGCGATGCCGGGGTTTATCACCTCATCGATAACCTGCTGAACGCGATCCGCCAGAGGTCCTGAGATCGGCAGCTCCGTGCGCGCCTTTGGCGCGGCCTGGGCAGCGGCGGCTTTGGGGTCGCTGACCTTAAAGCCACTGGACCCGTTATCGTCCACCCAATCTATGCTGGCACCGCTCAGCAGGTTGGAGGTGTCGAGGTTCAGGAAGACGCGAATCTCATCGACGTTGATGGCGATTTCCGTTCTCTCGCGGTCGTCGCGCTCGACGAGTGATATGGCGTATGCCCGCGCCAGGGGCGACGGATTGGAACCATCGAGCCGTATACGCAGAGCCGGATCCTGGACGATCCTGTCGCCCACGAATGATTGAATCCGCTCACGCGCGGCTGGAGTAATTTCTATCATAGCACTCTCTGTTCGGGAGTTTTCGTCTAGTACACCCGCGCTGTCATCGCGGTCCCGTCATCCCGCCCGTCTGGTCTTCCGCCGCAGGAAATCGCGCATGATATACTGACCGAGCGTCAGCGTGCTAGTGAAGTACGCCTTGCCGCGGGCGATCTGCGAGACGCGATTAACGAAACCGATCAGCGCCGGATCCCTCGCGAGCATGAAGGTGTTGATGAGGATGCCGGACTTCCGGCAGGCTGCGACCTCACTGAACGTTTCGCTGAGTATGCGCGGATCCAGGCCCATCGGGTTCTTATAGACCCTGCCATCCGGGAGTGTTATCGCCGACGGCTTCCCGTCAGTTATCATGACGATTTGACGCATTTCCTTGTTCTGTGCGAGGAGGAGGCGCCTGGCGATCTTGAGACCCTCGGCGGTGTTGGTGTGGAACGGGCCGACCTTCGCATGAGCGAGGCGACCGAGCGGAATCTCCTCAGCACGATCGCCGAAGAGCACCACGCGAAGGGTATCACCCGGAAACTGCGTGCGTAGGAGGTGCGTGAGCGCCAGCGCCACCTTCTTGGCGGGCGTGAAACGATCCTCACCGTAGAGTATCATCGAGTGGCTTGTGTCCAGCAACAGAACTGTCGCGCAGCTTGAGCGGTACTCCGCCTGATGCACATGCAGATCCCCGTAGTCGAGCGGAATGACACCATCGGCCGGGAGCCCGCCCTCACGAGCAAGGGCGTTTTTAAGGGTGCGGGGGATGTCCAGGTTCATGGTATCGCCGAACTCGTACGGCCTGCTCGCAGCCTCGGCCTCGATGCCGGTGGCGAGATGCGGGGTATCGTGCGAGCCGAAACTCGAGCTTCCCATCGCCCCCAGCAGCCCCTTCAGTGTCCGATATCCAAGGAAATCCACGCCTTTCTGCGTCAGGTTGAACTCCACCTGACTCGCGGCTGAACGAGCCTCGTCGATCGTCCCTTTGGCATCGATCGGCTGAGTGGCGCCCGGCATCTGCGGGGCCTCTGAGCTGTTGAGGTATCCCTCTTCGACAAGCCGCTCTATTAGTCGGTCGAGCATCTCGGCGATTCCGCGGCGAACTTCCTCATCACCACCGCCCTCCCCGCGTAGCTCCTCCAGCATCTCCGGGGTCAGCTGTCCACTCTCCAGCAATGCGCGCAGGAGAGCCTGCTTGAGAGCGTCAGCCGAATGGTCAGCATCATGGAACTCACCCCAGAAAGGATGATCGTGTGGACCGCCGGCGAAACCACTCTGGAGCAGGAAATCCGACAGGTGCTCGAGCAACGCCTCCAGATTCAGCGCGTCAGCGTGCTGGCCGGTGTAGCGGGTGTAGTTGGTGAAGCGCATGGCGGCGAGTGCGAGGTGCGACGTGCGAAAGTGCGAAAGTGCGAAAGTGCGAAAGTGCGGGAGTGCCTGATGGCGGACATCTAGCAATTCTAGGGGGCTGCATGGAATGCGCCAGATGGGTGGCGGTTGACCGCATTGATCCCATTGGAGAATATCCCAGGATGAAGAAATCTGAGCAGAGTCGATCGGATCGCTTGCGGGTGCGGGCGGCGGTGGTCAGCCCGAGGCAGGGGATGCCGCTGGCGATCAGCGCGTTCTCGGCGCTGCGGCATCCTAACTTCCGGCTGTTCTATTTAGGCCAGATCCTGTCGCTGTCGGGAACCTGGATGCAGACCACGGCGCAGGGGTGGCTGGTCCTGGAGCTCACCGATTCGGAGTTCCTGCTCGGGCTCGCCGCTGCCGCGGGTCAGTTGCCGGTCCTCATCTTCACGCTGTACGCCGGTGTTTTGGCCGATCGCGCTGACAAGCGCAGGATCCTCATCATGGCTCAGTCGGCGGCCCTGCTTCAGGCCATGGCGATGGCGGTGATGACTGACCTGGGGACAATAACATTCGGCTGGATCATCGTGCTGGTACTCGTGCTGGGGACCGCTAACGCGTTCGAGATCCCGACCAGGCAGGCGTTCTATGTCGATCTGGTGGATCGTAAAGATCTCACCAACGCCATCGCCCTCAACTCGTCGGCATTCAGCGCGACCAGGATAGTCGGACCGGCGGTGGCGGGTGCCCTGATCGGTGCGGTAGGTATCGCGTCGGCGTTCTATATCAACGCCGCATCCTACCTCGGTGTTCTGGCTGCCCTGTTGCTGATAAAGCTGCCGCGCTACAAGCGGGTACCCAGGACCACGACGACGCGCGAGAATCTGCGCGAGGGGTTCGGCTTCATAAGGGATGACCGGGCGATCCGTACGCTGATAGGGCTCATCGCCGGTATTTCCATCTTCGGATACCCTTACGTAATGCTGATGCCGGTCTTTGCGCGCGATGTTCTCGGCGCGGGCGCCGTTGGCCTGGGTTGGTTGCTTGCCGCATCGGGCGCTGGATCACTGACCGGCGCGCTCGCGCTGGCCGCACTTCCCAAACGCGTCCGCCGCGGTCCCCTCCTGCTGGCCTCTTCGCTCGGATTCACAGTTTTTCTTGGCGGCTTCGCCCTCTCCAGGTCGTTCCCGCTCTCCCTAGCTCTCCTCGCGGGCGCAGGGTTCACCATGATCCTCAACAACGTAACCACCAACGTCCTCGTACAATCTCTAGTACCCGACAGGCTCCGCGGACGGGTGATGTCGGTCTACGTCTTCATGTTCATGGGAATGGCACCCGTAGGGGCTCTCCAGGCCGGCACCTTCGCCCGATGGCTCGGCGCCCCCACCGCGCTGCTCATCGGCGCCATAACACTCTTCATCATCATCAACCTCGCCTGGTGGCGAGTTCGGGAGCTGCGGGAGATAGACTGAGGACGAGTGCGAGGTGCGAGGTGCGGGGGCTTCGCCCCTATTCGTCCCTCAGCGCACTCCCGCACTCCCGCACCTCGCACCTCGCACTCGTTTCTAGTAGTTAAAGCTGATCTCCCTGACAACCTCCGGCAGCAGGCTGCGGTCTACGGGACACGCTCGGCCGATCCGCTCCAGCTGCTCACGCTCCGCGTCGCTCAGGTTGCCGGGCATCTGCACCTCGACCACCAGCTTCTCTATGCGGCGCGGGCTTCCTGTCATATGCTTTTCTACGCGGAAGCTCGCGCCCTCGAATGCGATGCCCTGGCCCTGCGCGAATATACCCATGGTCGTCACGATGCAGCTTCCCAGCGCCGCCGCGGCGAGATCAGTGGGAGAGAACGAGCTACCGTCACCTTTGTTGTCCACCGGTGCGGCCGTCCGCAACGTCGCGCCGGACGGGCCGTGCGTGAGTTCCATCCCCAGATTACCCAGGTACTTACCTCTGATTTCGACCGCCATTCGCATCCCTCTCTAATAAAGGTATTGAGTCGGCTTTTCGGCTGCGGACCGGAACGGCCCTTGCAATCCGAAGAAAGCGCCTAAAGGCTTGGGAAACAAAAACTTAGAGCCGCTGATATTACGCGTTCAACTACTTAAAGGAGGATATAATGACTGCGCTGCAAACGCTATCCGCCACAATTGTCACACTCGCGTCCACAACCGCATGTGGGGCGTGGGCTGCATCGGAAACGGGTCCCGACCCGTACATGGCGGAGATGACGGTCCAGGTTTCGAATCACAACTGGTCGGACATGGTGGTTTACGGTGTGAGCGGTGGCTTCCGCCAGCGCCTGGGGACCGTTACCAGCATGAGCACCCGACGGTTCCAACTGCCGCGCGCCGCGGCGCTGTCTCTCGGCGGCGTTCACCTGATAGCCGACCCCATAGGATCGGATCGTTCCTACAGTACCGGTATGATACAGGTGTCGCCGGGCCAGACGATCGAGTTCAATATCGAGAACAATCTGGCTATCTCGAACTACTCGGTCTGGGGTCGTTGACTGGCGGGCAGGAGGAGAGTAAAAATACTGCCGACCCCTACATCGCTGCTGACGACGATGTCACCGCCAAGCAATCTCGCCTCGTTCCGGGCAACCTGGAGTCCCAGGCCGGTGCCCCCTGCGAGGCGAGTATTGGATTGATCCGCCTGCCAGAACGGTTCAAAAACATCTCCAAGATGTTGTTCCTCGATACCGATACCGGTATCACTCACGCTGAAGCGGACCTCATCGTCGTGGGAGGTGACCTGGAGGATGATGTCGCCTGCGTGTGTGAACTTGACGGCGTTTGAGAGCATACCGAGCAGAATATGGCGGAGACGGTCGGGGTCGGTGGCGATAATAATTGGTTCATGCGGCGCGTCCACATTCAAGGTTAGCCCCTTCTTGTGGGCTTCCGGTCGAACGGCAGCGGCTGCGGAGATTGCGTGTTGTTCGGCATCGATACGCTGGAGAGCGATCTTCTCCTGATCAGGCTTTACCTGTGTAATGCTCAGGATCTGGTTGATGAGCTCGAGCAGGTGCCAGCCACTTTCGCGGATGCGCTCCAGGTGCTCACGCTGCACTTCGTTCAGTGGACCGACTATCTCGTCTTCGAGCAACTCACCGTAGCCGATTATGGAGTTGAGCGGAGTGCGGAGCTCGTGGGACATTATGGCGAGGAAGTTACCCTTTGCCTTACCGGCGGACTTATCTTCGTTTCGCGCGCGATGGATAGCGAAGGCGACTCGGTCAGCCATCAGCTGCAGGAAGTGCAGGTCCACCTGCGCGAACGACTGCTCCTTACCCGATGCCGCCTGTAGCACGCCGAGCGTTTTACCTTCCATGATCAGCGGCGCGGCCATGGCTGAGCCGGCACCGTTTCCATTGTAGATAAATGCCATCCGCTGGTCAGCGGCCCGTCCGGCGAGCTCGTCGGAGTCCCTGATTCGCTCCGGCGCATCAGTGCCCCCGAAACCACTCGTCGCCCGAACGCGCAGGCGCGTCCCTTTCCCGGGCTCCCTGAGCAGTATGGCAGTGGTCGCAACTCCGAGCGCCTCACGCACCCGGTCAGCGAGCCTTTCCAGAAGCTCGTCGAGTTCGGTATGCTCGAGAACGGTGTCGGTCACAACGAGAAGGTGCTCGAATCGCTCCGCGACCTCGGCGGGCGACATGACTGACCAGATCTCGTCGGAGCTCGACACTTAGCCCTGATCTCCCGCGTTGACGCTTGCCAATCCTGCGCCGCTGCGGCAGAACTCGCGGTAGTCGGGCTGAGCGGACGCGCAGAGATCCGCCCGTTGATCGGCGTCGCTGGTGAGCACGGCGATCTCTTCGCCGGTCGCGCGGAAACACGCTTCCTTGTTGCGACCGGGTGCGACCTTGGCGCAGTAGCTGAGTGCTGACGACGGTTCAGCGGTCAGATCCACCAGGTTCTTGGCGAAACCCACGTGGCACCATGGTTCGTAATTTGTGGGTGCGAGCGCGCACAGGCGGAGCGCGTCCGCGTGGTTCTGGGCGGTATAGGAGCTTATGTCACGGCCGAGACTCTGGTAGCATTTGTGCCGGACCTGCGATGGCGCATTCTCGCACTCGGCCGCCGCCGCTGCCATATCCCCACCATTAGCGAACAGCATGGCCGAAGTCTGCATCTCATAACAAGCACCAAGGTACCTCGCGGGGAGGGCGGAGCAGGGATAGTGCGGATCGTCGGCATCCAGCCCTGTGATGATCTCACCCGCTGATCCGGATCCGCCCATTTCCATCTCTCCATGATCGTGCCCCGCCATCGCCATCTCATCGGTCGCCACATCGGGGCGGCCGAGCGCGTGGTGCGGCGCTGTAGCCTGAACGATGTTCTCCATGAAAACGCCGCCGTAACAGGCATCCTGCTCCCAGACAGCTGCAAGCAGGTCGCACCCCTCGAGCGCCTTCGTGAGGTTGTAGTCGTTCAGGGTGGTGAGGCCGTGCCCCATCCCATGGACGCACTGGAAGAGCAGCCAGTTGCCATCCGTGCTTTCGCGCTGGTCCGCACAGAGCGCCTGTGCCGATTCGCGGGTTATCTCGCCATCGGCCGTCGCGCCAGCCGGATCGGCGAAGTACGCCTGGATAACGCCGTGGTAACAGCCCGACTGAAATATGGGTGTGCACGCGTTGAACTGGGTGCCCACCGTCTCGGGAGTTTCGTATGCGGAGAGCCCTATCGCGTGGGCGTACTCGTGGCCCTGACGCTGGAGTGCGGGATCGCTGGATGCCAGCGAGTCGAGAGCCGCCATCGCCCCGGCTACGCCCTGGGTTTCTAAAACGTTCAGAAGGGCCGTTTCGTAACAGCTCGAGATGTCGCCCGTGGCCGGCTCCGCGCATGCCGCACGGATAGCTGATAGGGTTGATGGAGACGGTCCGGCCGCGCCGAGATCGTGCCGCGGGGCACCGCACGCCGCCATGGCCACGGCGAGCATAAGTATGCCGGATGATTTGCTGGGTCGCATATCTTCGCCTTCCAAGCCGAAAGTCTGGTGGGGGAACCACCGTTTACCATATTAGACGCTCACGCGCGGACGAGCAACTTCGTACGTTTGCGTCGCACCAGGGATTAGCCCAACTTCGAGGTCGAAGTGGGGAACCTGGAGCGTCGGGAGCGGTTGATGACGAGGACTATGCGAAGACGAGGCCAAACGACTGCGGCGGCCACTATGGTGACAGCCGCTCTGGCGGTTCTTATCGTCGGGTGCGACATAGGCGCGCCTGATGACGGCGTCCTCACGCTCGACTTTTACGCACCACCCGATGTTTCGGGCGCCTATCAGCAGGTGGTCGACGAATGCAGCGCACGGTCGGAGGGCCGCTACCGCATTGTTTATCACCCGCTGCCATCTGCGGCCGACGCTCAGCGGCAGCAGCTGGTGCGGCGTCTGGCCGCGCAAGACGATGCGATGGACATCCTCGGGCTCGATATAACCTGGCCCGCTGAGTTCGCGGAGGCGGGCTGGATCACTCCCTGGCCTGACGACCTCGCCGCGCAAGTGAGTCGGGGCACACTGGAATCCGCCCTTGCATCTGGCACCTGGGAGGGACAGCTGGTAGCGGCGCCGTTCGTCACCAATGTCCAGCTGCTCTGGTACCGCTCGGACCTGGTCCCTGACCCGCCGGAGACCTGGGACGAGATGATCCGGATGGCCGAGCAGCTCGCCCGGGAAGGGAAGCCGCACTACGCCGAGGTCCAGGGCGCCCAGTACGAGGGAGTAGTCGTCTGGTTCAACACACTTGTCGAGAGCGCCGGCGGCTCCATCCTCACCAACGACTCCAGCGCGCCGTTACTCGGTGAGCCGGCACTCGAAGCATTGCGGACGATGAAGCGGTTCGCGACCTCGGCGGCGGCCGACCCGTCGCTCTCGA
>DASSKB010000149.1:0-11762 GCA_035690925.1 Longimicrobiaceae bacterium | reverse complement strand
TCGAAGTCGCCCGCTGGATCAGGGGCATGGACCCGCTGCCCGGCGCCTGGAGCCCCCTCGATGGCGGCGGACCCACCAAGCTCTTCCGGCCGCGTATCGAGATCCGGTCCGGTGAGCCTGGTGATGTCCTCGATCTGGATGACGAGGTCGGCGCACTGATCGCCGCCGGCGACGATAGCGCTGTCCGCATCCGCGAGGTACAGCCGGCAGGAAAGCGGCGCATGTCCACGGGCGAATGGATCCGGGGCAGGGGCATACGCGTTGGCCAACGGTTCGGCTGAACGGAGCGCGGTAATCCCCCGCCTCCACATAGTCACGGATGACGATGTGCTGGCCAGCCGGGGTTTCCCTGAGACCGCAAGGCGAATCGTCGAATTGTTCGGGCCCACGGTGGCGCTGCACCTCCGCGGTCCTACGATGCAGGGCCGGGCGCTCTTCACGATCGCGGACCGGCTGGCACCATTAGCGCGAGACGCGGGCACGATCCTGCTCGTGAACGACCGTGTGGATATCGCGCTCGCAGTGGGTGCGCACGGCGTTCAGCTCGGCGTCCGCGGGCTTTCGATCACTGACGCGCGGCGGTTGCTGGGCGACTCGGCCTGGATCGGCACTTCGGTACATTCGGAGGACGAAGCGGATCAAGCCGCCCGCGCGGGAGCGGATTTCCTTGTCGCAGGCACCGTCTTCCCGTCCAGATCGCATCCGGAGCGCGCGGGGGCGGGAACGTCATGGCTCCGTAGACTTGCGGATATGAGGATCCCGGTGATCGGAATAGGCGGGATAACTGTCGCGCGCGTCCCGGAAATCATCGCCGCCGGCGCGCACGGTGCCGCGGTCATGAGCGGCGTATGGAGAGCCAGCGATCCGATCGCGGCCGTCGGCGATTACCTTCAACATCTCAGCATTAACAGCTAATGAATAGCCAGATAGAGGTCAGCGTGAATGGAGACGTCCGGCACTTTCCGCGTGAAATCTCCGTCGAACAGCTCCTGGAACAGCTCAGCCTGAACCCGGCCCTGATAGTCGTGGAGCGAAACGGAACCATCCTCCGCCGCCCACATTACACTGAGATAACTATTGAGAACGGCGACGCCCTCGAGCTGGTCCACTTCGTGGGCGGCGGCTGACCCGCACTCTCGCACTTTCGCACTCCCCCACTCTCGCACTTTTGCATTCTCGCACTCGTAGTTATATGCCTACACTCATGGATTCCGCAGTATACGATAAGCCACTCGTCATCGCTGGCCGCGAGCTTCGCTCTCGATTAATGGTCGGGACGGGCAAGTACAAGTCAAACGACGAGATGGTCGCGGCGCTGGACGCATCGGGTGCCGAGGTGGTAACGGTGGCCGTCAGAAGAGTAGACCTGGACAGAGCCAACGAGGAGGGGATGCTCCACCACCTCGATCCCGACCAGTACCTCCTGCTTCCGAACACAGCAGGATGTTTCACGGCTGAGGACGCGATGCGTTACGCGCGTCTGGGCCGCGCGGCCGGGTTCACCGACTGGATCAAGCTGGAGGTGCTGGGCGATAAGGACACCCTGCTGCCCGATACAGAGGCCACCCTCCGCGCCGCCCGCGAGCTAGTAGCCGAGGGCTTCACCGTGCTGGCCTACACCAACGACGATCTCATAACCGCGCTTCGCCTGGAGGACGCAGGCTGCGCCGCAGTGATGCCGCTCGCATCGCCGATCGGCAGCGGGCTCGGGCTCATGAACCCCTTCAGCATACGCACCATCAAGTCGCGCCTCGAGGTCCCCGTAATCGTGGACGCCGGCGTCGGAACCGCGTCGGACGCGGCGATCACCATGGAGCAGGGCGTCGATGGCATCCTCATGAACACCGCACTCGCCGCGGCGGACGATCCGGTTAGGATGGCGCGCGCGATGGGGCTGGCCACCGAGGCCGGGCGACTCGCGTACCTAGCGGGCCGCATGCCTCGTCGCGAACAGGCGGTACCGTCCAGCCCTCACGCGGGGATGCTCGACTGAGCGTCCTCATGAGAGAGAAGGTCTCGGCGTCACGCGTCGCAGCCCTCGAGATCATGAGGCGGCTCAGAGAGGGCGATCTGGCGGATCGGGCGATGGACAGACTGGCAGGTTCGCTCGACCCCCGCGATCGCGCGTGGCTGCAGGAGCTCGTGTACGGCACTATCCGCCTGCGCGGCAGGATTGACTACCTGCTGGATTCCGCCGTTCGTGATGGCACCGCATCACTGGAGCCGGATGTTCTGGATGTTCTGCGGCTTGGAACGTACCAGCTCCTTGAGATGGGCGGGGTCCCTGCCTACGCCGCTATCTCCCAGTCGGTCGAGCTCGTGCGAGTCGCGCGCGTCGGGCGCGCCGCCGGCCTCGTCAACGGAGTCCTCCGGACACTGCGCCGTACGTCGGCGGATATCAGATTCCCGGACGAGAGCGAACAACCCGTCGATTATCTCAGTACCTGGGGATCACATCCGCGGTGGCTCGTCGAGAGATGGATTCAGAGATACGGAAGCGAATCCGCCAGATTGCTTGTGGAAGCCAACAACCTGATTCCCGAGCTATATATCCGACCGATCGGGATCTCGAGGGATGAAGCCCATGACCGGCTCGCAGCCGCCGGTATCGGGTCGGAGTCGGTGTCGTTTGCCCCGGATTCGCTGCGTATTCTGCCGCCAGCCAGCGCGCGTGAGGCTCTCGCTGCCGTGCCGGCTGTCGTTCAGGACCCGGCCGCCAGCCTGGTCACGCGCTTCGCCAATGTCCCATCGGGAGCCACAGTGATCGACCTGTGCGCGGCACCGGGTGGTAAGGCGGTGATCCTTACCGAGAACAGCGGATACGTCGCGGCGGCCGACCGATCTGTCCGGAGAATGTCACGACTAAGGGAGAACGCCGAACGCACTGGATCGGCTGCCCGAATGGGGCTGGTGGTGGCGGACGGCCGTTTCCCACCATTCCGGCCTGTGGACTTCGTTCTGCTGGACGCGCCCTGTACAGGCACGGGAACGCTGCGTCGCCACCCCGACGGCCGCTGGCGGCTCACGCCCGATCAGCTGGTTGAGCTCGTTGATCTCCAGCGAGTCATACTCGATGCCGCCGCCTCGCTGGTTAGACCCGGTGGCCTGCTCATCTACTCTACCTGCTCACTGGAGCCTGAGGAAAACGAGATGCAGGTCCAAGCGTTCATTTCTCGACACGGTGAGTTCGCGGGTGACGAAAAGCCTGCGGACATTGACGCGAGCCTCGTAGATTCCGATGGCTATCTTCGTGTGCTACCACAACAGCAGGGGGCAGATGGCTCGTTCGCCGCACGCTTGAGGCGCGCCGCATGAGGACCAGACGCTGGGAGCGCGGGCAGCTCTTCCGCCGGAGAGATACCCGGCTCCTTCTGAAGATCGTGGGCGTGGGCATCGTCGCGTTCCTGCTGGGTTATGCTCTCATGTCGTTGATTTTCTTCAATGATACGGGCGAGCCCACCATCGCCACAGTGCCGGACCTGCGGCGGCAGCCACAGGCCACGGCGGAGCGCGAGCTGGAGCGGGCGAGCCTGGAGATGGAGGTGCGAACCTCCCTCGTGCATCCTGACGTACCCAAGGGGGCAGTGCTCGCGCAGAGCCCTCTCCCCGGCCAGGAGGTCGCTCCGGGCAGTATCGTCGAAGTAATCCTCAGCGCCGGACGGGATCGACGAGAGGTCCCGCGGGTACAGCGTCTGAGCCAGGCACAGGCAACCAGAGCACTCGCCAGCTCCGGCTTCGATGTTACAATCACCGAGGTTCAGGACACGGTCCCGGCCGGTCAGGTGATAAGCGTCAGCCCGGCGGCGGGCACTCTCCTGGAGCTACCTGCCATTGTCAGCCTCACGGTGAGCACCGGACCGCCACTCGCATCTGTCCCCATGGTGGTGGGACTTCCGCAGGCAGAGGCGCGAACCGTCCTGGAGGATGCTGGCTTCAAGCTCGGGGAGGTGAGGTACGAATCGAGTTGGCGCGGGCGGAGCGGGATAGTGATCGCACAGGAACCCCGTTCGGGCGAGCTTACGCCGCTTGGCTCGGCGATAGAGATTACCGTTTCTGAAGATAGATTCATCCGACGCCCGCGCGGCGGATGAGATACAGAGTGATTTCATGAAGAGTATCAGGTCTCAGTGGTGGGCTGTCGGCGGAATTGTGACTGTTCTCGTGGCGCTGGTAGCGGTAGGATGGTCGGTCCGCGACAGGTTCCTCCCCGTTGAAGTCGGCACGCGCGCACCCAACTTCATTGCGCAAACGCTGGATGGTGATACCGTCTCGCTCGACGACCTTCGCGGTGAGGTCGTGCTGCTCAACATCTGGGCTACGTGGTGCGCCCCCTGCAGGGATGAGATGCCGTCCATGCAGCGCCTACATGAGCGGCTCGGACCGGAAGGCCTCCGCATAGTGGCTGTCAGCATAGACGCGCCGCGCGGCACGCAGGATATCGGCGGTCGGCCTGGCGGAGATGTCCAGGCTTTCGTGGACGAGCTCGGTCTGGACTTCGCCATCTGGCTCGATCCTGACGGTGGGGTCCAGCAATTGTACCGCACCACGGGAGTGCCCGAGTCGTTTATCATCGATCGAAACGGAATGATAATCAAGAAGGTGATCGGCGCCACGATGTGGGATTCCGGTGCCCATGTGGACCTCATCAACCGCCTCCTGGAGAGCTGAGATGCGGAAGTTCCTGCGGCGCCTGGGTCAGGACTGGAAACTGAAACTGCTCGCGGGCGTACTCGCGGTACTGCTCTGGGTGGTTGTGAGCGGTAAGGAAGTAACCAGTGAGTGGATTCGTCTTCCATTGCAGGTGAGTGTAACCGATCCGTCGTACGAGCTCGTCGAGTCGTCTGTACCGGACGAGGTGGAGGTGCGCTTTGCGGGCGCGGGTGGAGATCTGTTGGATGTTGGTCTGCGCCGGCCGCCTGTACGACTCACCATCTCCGAGGTTTCAGATGCGGACGAGCCGGTCCCGCTCGAACCCCGCATGGTCTCGCTACCAGATCAGATTGCCGTGGAGGCGCAGGACGTCCGGCCAAGCGCCGTCCGGCTCCAGTTTCGCCGTATCAGCACACGCTCCATACCGGTGCAGACTGTTATTGGTAACGGGCTCGGCATAGAATTTACCCTGGTAGACACTCTGGAGGTTCGGCCTGCTCAGGTGGAGATATCGGGCCCCGCCGAGCGAGTAGCCGAATTCGACTTCATCGCTACCGTTCCTATCAACCTTTCAGCGGGCGACTCCACCTTCGCGCGTGCGGTGCGGCTGGACACCTCGGCGTTCGGCGGTGTCCAGCTCTCGCAGACCGTAGTGCGAGTCGCGGGCCGTGTGGACAGGTTAGTGGCACGGACGATCCCCGACGTGCCGATTTCCGTGGGTGCCGGTGTGGCGCTTCGTCCCGCAGAGGTGGACGTGACTGTGCGCGGTGCCGAGAGTGTGGTCGGCTCACTCACGCCGTCCGATTTCAGGGTCGTGGTGGCCATAGATGCCATCCCGTCGTTCATACCCACCGCCGGTATAGAGGTACCCGTTGGCGTGGAGGGGTTGCGCCCCGGTCTCGTGGCCCAGCCTGCTCCACGAACGGTCCGGCTGCTGCCCGCGCGAGTGCCGCCGGATACGACCACCACCCCACCGCCCGCTGCCGCTGATACTACCGGCACCACCGGCTGATCATGCCCCCCCTTCTTACGCTGGGGGTGGAGACCTCGTGCGATGAAACTTCCGCCGCGGTTCTGCGCGGCGATGACGAGCTGCTCGGCCACGTTATCTTCTCGCAGGACGTTCACCGTGTCTACGGCGGCGTTGTGCCGGAACTGGCCTCGCGCGCTCACCTGCGTACGCTGGACGATGTCGTGAGAGCAGCCTTGGATGAAGCGGGCGTCGCGAAGAGCGACCTCGGCATGATCGGCGTAACGGCCGGCCCAGGCCTCATCGGCGCACTGCTGGTCGGAGTGGCCTGGAGCAAGGCATTCGCCTGGGCGATGGGGATTCCTATGGTTGGCGTTCATCACATGGAGGCCCACCTCTTCGCCGCGCAGCTCGAGAACGCGTCCGCCCGTCCACCTTTCGTTGCACTTCTCGTGTCCGGCGGGCACACGCTCCTCATCTGGGTGCCAGAATGGGGTAATTACCGCCTCCTCGGCGCTACCCGCGACGACGCGGTGGGCGAGGCGTTCGACAAGGCGGCCAAGCTCCTCGGGCTCCCGTACCCCGGCGGGCCGGCCATTCAGAAGACCGCGATCAATGGCGATCCCCATCGATATCCACTGCCGCGGCCGCTCCTTACCAGGCAGCAGCGGCCCGGTACGCCCGACTATTACGATATGTCGTTCAGCGGCCTCAAGACCGCGCTTCGTGCCAGGGTTCACGATCTGCGAGCGCAGGGGGTTCTGGAAGAGTCGGTAGCCGAGCTCGCCGCCTCGTTCCAGGATGCGGCTGTGGATGTGCTGGTCACCAAAACCATGCGAGCAGTACGGGAGATGGGCTGCGCGCGGGTGGTGCTGGGTGGAGGAGTCGCCAACAGCGCACTTCTGCGGTCGGAGCTTCGCGATCGATTACCGCCTGGTGGCGAGGTGGTCGCCCCATCCGCTCGGCTGTCTACCGACAACGCCGCGATGATCGCGCGCGCGGCGGCGTTCCGCTTCTCGCGCGGTGAGGTCGCTGAGCTGGACCTGAATGCGCGGGCCGATCTGCCGTTTCCAGGACTGACCAGGTAGTGATACATTGCCGGTCACGCCGCGAGCAAAATAAACATCAACACAAGCGTATAGAGAATGTATCCGGTACTCTTTGAGATAGGCGGTTTCACCGTGACCTCGTTCGGCGTCACGATGGCTCTTGCGTTCCTGGTCGCGGGGTGGATCTTCGCGCACGAGCTCGAGCGACTGGACGAGGACCCGGATATCGCATGGGACCTGGTCATGTACGCGGCGCTGGGCGGTATAGCCGGTGCGAAGTTGTACTACCTGCTGCTGAACTGGCCGCAGACGGCCGCGGATCCGTGGGGCGCCATAACTTCTCGCAGCGGACTCGTCTGGTACGGCGGCTTCTTCGGCGCGGCAGCCCTGGTAGCATGGAGAGTCCACCGCGGGCGGCATTCCATCCCGCGGTTCGCGGATGCCGCGGCTCCCGCGCTGGCGGTTGGATACGCCATCGGCAGACTGGGTTGTTTCCTGGTCGGCGACGACTACGGCCGTCCTACTGACCTGCCCTGGGGCGTGGCATTCCCCAACGGTGCGCCACCATCCACGGCGGCGAACCTCCGCACGTACTTCGGCGTCGATATCCCCGCCAGCATTCCAGGTGATACGGTCCTACAGGTTCACCCGACCCAGCTCTACGAGGTCGGCATGGCGCTTATCATCTTCACCATCCTCTGGAATCTTCGGAAACGCTTCACAGTGCCAGGTGCGCTCTTCGCCCTTTACCTGCTCCTTGCCGGTATGGAGCGTCTGATCGTCGAAGTCTTCCGCGCCAAAGACGACCGATTCTTCGGCCCGTTTACCCTCGCGCAGTCGTTCAGCCTGTTGATCATTGTCACCGCGATATTCATGATGTATCGGCTCTGGTCGCGGCGAAATGGCATGGAAGTGGCAAAATGAAGGGGAGGCTATCGGACTTTCGTGGACCTACGACCGACGACCGATGACCCCTAGACATTTCTCCTAGCCCCCAACCCCTTTGCTCACCCTCCTCCACGTCTCAGACCTGCACTTCGGACCTCCGTACCATCCGGAGATCGGCGATGCGCTGGTGCGCTTTGCTGAGGAGTTGGGGCCGGACGTGGTGGTGGCGTCGGGCGATTTTACGCAACGCGCCAAGGAGGAGCAGTTTCGTGAGGCGCGGGCTTATCTCGATCGCCTGCCGGCCGCGCCCCTCGTGGTTACACCCGGCAATCACGACGTCCCGCTGTACAGAGTCATGGAGCGGGTTTTTTCGCCCTACCAGTTCTATCGCAAGCATATAAGTGACGAGCTGGACACGGTCATGGAGGTTCCGGGAGCCATTATCGTCTCCCTCAATTCGACCGCTCCGCTACGGGCAATCACCAACGGACGAATCCATCAGTGGCAGCTGGACATGGCGCGGGAGGCATTCGACGGAGCGGCATATGAGATACAACGGGTGATCGTGGCACACCATCACTTCGCTCCACCCCCCGACTTCGAGGGCGGCGACGCCATGCCGGGCGCGAAGCGCGCGCTGGACGCGTTCACGCGGATGAAGGTAGACGTCATTCTCGGCGGACACCTGCACCGAGCGTATGTGGGCAACTCGCTCGATGTGTACTCGGGCGTGGACCGCGAGCATGGAATTGTTATCGTACAGAGCGGCACGAGCACTTCGCGGCGCGGCCGCGCGCGCGAGCGAGAGAAGAACTCCTTCAACGTCGTCCGCCTGGACGAACAGATGATTCGGGTCACGCACCACATGTATTTCGACGATGCGGGTGGGTTCCTGCCCATCAGCCGGCATATTTTCTATCGTGGCGGCCGCCCACCTGTCACGGGTGGGAAGATGATGAGCGTGGAGGCGACTCTGGAGCGTCCCGCCGAAGCGGCCGCTACCGCCTCGCGCGAATGAGCCCTCTCAAGCGCAGGTCCGGATGGTTCATGGGAGGTCTCGTGATCGGGATCCTGCTCGTCGTCATGATAGTCGCATTGGTAAGTCAGACGGGCTGGGGTCGTGAGCGGGCACTCGGGTTCACTTTGAAGACTCTGGGCGGGCAGCTGAACGGTAAACTGATAGTCGAGCGATTGGAGGGGAATCTTCTCACCGGCGCACGCCTTTACGAGATCACCCTCAACGACGCCGACGGCGATCTCTTCCTCAGCGCTGACAGTGCGTATCTGGATTACCAGCTCCCGACATTTTTTGGTGGAGATATCGTTATCGAGCGCCTCGTGGTGTACGACCCTGACCTTTACCTGCGGAAATTGCCTGGTGATACCGCCTGGAACTACCAGGAGATTTTCGCGGACACAACGCCATCTACCGGTAATCCACGCGCAACGCTCGTAGACCTCGCGGAGTTTGTCGACGGCCTCGTCATTGTACGGGGGACGTGGGAGCCGGAGGGTGACCTGACCGGCACCGCACGGGAGGTCGCGATAGAGGAGGCGCTCTCGGATACGTCCCGCCTCCTGGTCGAGCGCGTCCCCGGCGGGTTCGTGAGGACCATGCGCTTCGAGGAGCTGGATGCGGTCGCCTCGCGAATCCTCATTTCCGGTGATGAGCGCGGCGGGAAATACCTGCAGATAGACAACATCTCGACACTCGCGTACGTCTGGGCGACGCCCGCGAGGATCGAGCGGGGTCGCGGCGAGGTGCTGCTACGGGGCGACCTCGTCCAGTTCCGGGCGACTCCGCTCGTGCTGCCGGAATCGCAGGCGGCGCTCTGGGGCACCGTAAGTTTCACTGATGACGCACCCCGGTACGACGTGCACGCGCGCGGCGAGGAGGTGGCGCTGTCGGACCTCCAGTGGATCTACCCGCCGTTCCCATCGGAGGGCACCGTGACGGGCGATCTCTGGTTCGAGACACGCGACGAAGGGATGTTCTACGAGGTCCACGACCTTACCCTGCGCGCGCCGGGCACGGTGATAGAGGGTGAGGCCAGCCTGGTCTTTGGTGATACACTGCGTTTTCTGAACGCCGATCTGGAGGCCGAACCACTCCGGGTAGAGACTGTTCAGCAGATGCTGCCCATCGACATTCCGGTGGAGGGATTGCGGATTGGCGCGGCGGAGATTCACGCGCTGGACGATCCGGGCGAATCCGGAAATTGACGAAAAGAACCCTGCATTGTGCTTGACTTACTACGGCGAGCCCGCTAATCTGCGGTTTCTTCCCGCGCGAGCCTCTACCAACTCAGCCGCAAGGAGCACTGCGTGCCCGACGCGACAGCCGAACAGCATAAGAGAGAACACTGGGGATCCAGAGTCGGTCTGATCCTCGCCATGGCGGGCAACGCCGTGGGCCTCGGCAACTTCCTCCGCTTCCCGGTGCAGGCCGCCGAAAATGGTGGTGGAACCTTCATGATCCCTTACTTCATCTCCTTCATTGTGCTCGGTATTCCGATCATGTGGATGGAGTGGGGAATCGGGCGTTACGGCGGTCGGTACGGTGAGGGCAGTGTGCCGGGAATGTTCAATCGAATCTGGAAGAGTCGGGCCGCAAAATACGTAGGCGTGCTGGGGCTGCTCCTCCCGATGATCGTGTTCAGCTACTACACGGTAATCATCGGCTGGCTGCTCGGGTTCTCCTTCTTCAGCCTGACCGGGGGATATTTCGGACTGACTACAGAGGGTGTGGCCGAGTTCCTGGCCTCGTTCCAGAACATCCACGAGGCCAGTATCCACGGTGGATGGGTTGGGTTCCTCTTCTTCGCCATAACAATGGCGTTCGTGGTCTGGATACTATCACGGGGAATCTCGGGCGGAATCGAGAAGTTGGCGCTCTGGGGAATGCCGATCCTCTTCATCTTCGGCCTGATCCTCATGATCAGGATCCTCACGCTCCCGGAGACGGCAGCCGGAAGCCCGGAGCAGGGTCTCGCGTTCATCTGGACGCCGGATTGGAGTAAGCTAGGCAACCCGAATGTCTGGGTAGCAGCGGCGGGTCAGGTGTTCTTCACGCTCTCCCTTGGACTCGGTTCAATCCACGTTTACGCATCGTACCTGTCCGAGGATGACGACATCACGCTCACCGGTCTGGCCACCGCCTCCACCAACGAGATGGCCGAAGTCGTGCTCGGCGGGACCATCGCCATCCCGGCTGCTGTAACCTTCTTCGGGATCACAGGCGCCACGGCGCTCGCGGCGGGTGGATCCTTCGACCTGGGAATCGTCGCTATGGCCACGGTATTCCAGAATCTCCCTGGTGGAGAGATGATCGGTCGGTTGATGGCCTTCATGTGGTTCTTCCTGCTGTTCATCGCGGGTATCACCTCTTCGGTGGCCCTTGCGACGCCGGCCATGTCGTTCATGCAGGAGGAGTTCGGATTCACGCGTAAGCGTACTGCGCTTGGACTCGGCGCAGTCGTACTTCTCCTTGGCTTTGCCAACGTCTGGTGGCTCGCGGGCGGTTTCCTCGACGAGTGGGACCAGTGGGCCGCGCTCGGATTCATTGTCTTCGCCTTTATCGAGGTCTGGATGATCCGCCTGGCCTTCGGTATGGATGAGTTCATAGACGAGATGCACATCGGCGCGGACCTGAGGATCCCCGGATTTTTCAGATTCACCATGAAGTGGATCACGCCGCTCTTCCTTACCGGGCTCCTGATCTGGTACGCGGCGGAGAGTGGATTGCCGCTCATCATGATGGCTGGTGTTCCGGCCGAGAATGTCTCGACGCTGTGGATTGCTCGTGGCTTCATGGTTGCGATGCTGTTGGTCGGGCTCTGGCTGATCAACAGAGCCTGGAAGCGTAATCCTGACGAGGAGCGGATTAAGAGGACTGAATCATCCCGACCGGAGGTGGTTTGATGAATACGATCATGGCATTCGCGTTCGTTCTTCAGGCCGAATCAAGCGCTGTCGCGCGCGCTGGGGGTGGTCTGGATACATTCGCTCTCTTCTTCATGCTAATCAGCATGGCGTCGGTTATCGCCCTGATGGTGTGGTGCTTTTGGAGGATACTCAGCGACCAGGAGCATTTCGATCCCGATGGCACCGGACCTGCACGTTCACCGGTGCAGCACGATGTAGAGTAGCCGGCCAGTGGTCTGGTTGTTTTGAGGGCTCTGGCCCGTCCGGGCGGGGACAGCGGC
>DASSKB010000148.1:0-4543 GCA_035690925.1 Longimicrobiaceae bacterium | reverse complement strand
TTCCATCCGATCGCAAGAACTGCGAGGTCCGCGTCGGCGGGAAGGTCGTGCGCCTCACCAATCTCCAGAAGGTATACTGGCCGGAATCGGGCATCACCAAGGGCGACCTCCTGCGCTACTACCTCGAGATCTCGCCCTGGCGGCTCCCCCATCTCAAGGATCGGGCGATGGTGATGAAGCGATTCCCCAACGGCATCCGCGGGAAGCACTTCTTCATGAAGCGCGCGCCGGCGGGGCGGCCGTCGTGGATTCAGACGTGTTCCATCAAGCACGGGTCGGGGAGTGTTATCGACTTTCCGTTGATTCAGAATCTGCCGTCGCTGTTGTGGGTGGTGAATCTCGGGTGCATTGATCTGAACCCGTGGTACTCACGGTGCTCGGATGTTGATCGGCCGGACTTTCTGCACTTCGATCTGGATCCTGTGCCGGGAGCGTCGTTTTCTACTGTGCGAGAGGCGGCGTTGATTGTTCGCGATGCTCTCGCGCGGCGGGATATTACTTGTTACGCCAAGACGAGCGGGTCGAAAGGGATACACGTTTATGTGCCGCTTCGGTTCGGGCCTGCGCAGAAAGAGGTCTGGACGTACGCTAAGGAGTTTGCCAAGCGGTTGGAGTCGGAGCATGGTGAGGTTGTTACGGCTGAGTACCGAAAGGCTAAGCGGCCTCGCGGGACTGTTCTGGTGGACTACAATCAGAATGCTTGGGGGCAGACGTTGGCGTCCGTTTATTCTGTGCGGCCGCGGGAAGGGGCTACTGTGTCGGCGCCGGTTACCTGGGAGGAGATTTCGGACGGTTGCGAGATTGGAGATTTTACGATTGGCAATGTGCCCGGGCGGTTGAGGGAGGTTGGGGATTTGTGGCGGAAGTTGTTGTGGAAGAGGGGGCGGGTTTTGCTGGAGTAGGCTTTACTGCCGGGCACGGGCACGGGCACGGGCGAGCACAAGGCCCGCCCCTACACGTAGGGGCACCCCTTGTGGGTGCCCGAGGGCGAGGGCTGGGGCAAGGGGGAGACACAGCCGGGCACGGGCACGCGCGCGGGCACGGGCACGGGGGAACGTTCGTCATCCCCGCGTCCGCGGGCATGACGCAAACACTATCGCAGTGTCGCACCCGACCGAGTACATTGGGTGGGAGATGCAACTCTACCAATTTTGATCCCCAGGACTGTCACGTGCCCAGCCCAATCCCCCTGAACAAATGTTGTGCGGCCTTCGCGGTTCTCGCGCTGTCCACCGCGCCCGCTACTGCCCAGGCACCTTTTAGCGTCGAAATCGAGCTGCCCGCGGCCACGGTCGCGGAGATTTCCGAGCTCGGGCTCGAAACGCCCATCACGGGGCGGGTGTACTTCATCGTCACTCGCGATAGCGCATCCGAACCTCGCAACCAGACTGATGTAACCGGTGTCCCCTTCTGGGGAATGGATGTCCGCGATCTTTCCGCTGGCGAGGCCGTCACAATCGCCGCGAACGACCCGAGCGTTACCGGCTACCCGATCGGGAGTCTGCGTGACCTTCCCGCCGGCGACTATTACGTGCAGGCGTTCCTGAACGTCTATACCACCTTTCATCGTTCAGACGGCAGTGTGGTGGAGATGCATCAGGAGACCGGCGAGGGCCAGAATCTGTGGCGATCCCCAGGGAATGCTCATTCTGCCGTCCGGCGCATGCACCTGGATCCGTCACAGGGCGGAACGCTAGCACTGTCGCTCAGCGAGGTCATCCCGCCCATCGAGCCGCTCGGACCCGGCGATGTGCTTCAGCAGGGGAACCCCGTCGATACGGAACATGTGAAGTTCGTGAAGATTCGCAGCGATCTCCTTTCCGAGTTCTGGGGGCGCGACATGTACATTGGAGCCAACGTCCTCCTCCCGCGCGGATATGAACAGAATCCGGAGATGGAGTATCCCGTCATCTATCTGCAGGGCCACTTTCCCGGCAGGCGTGCGCCGCTCGGATTTCGGGAAGGGTCGGATGATGGATTCACGCAGTTCTGGTTGTCTGACGATGCCCCCAGGATGATTGCGATCAGTATTCGCGACGCGAACCCCTACTACGACACGTCGTATTCGGTCAATTCAGCGAATCTGGGACCCTACGGGGACGCGATTACGGACGAACTGATCCCATTTCTCGAGGGGCGTTTCAACATCATCAGCGATCCGTCGGCACGCGTGCTGGCGGGCGGATCCACCGGGGGATGGGAGGCATTGGCGATGCAGATTCAGCATCCTTCCATGTTCGCAGGCGCGTGGGGTTGGTGCCCGGATGCGGTGGACTTCCAATACCACCAGATCGTCGATATCTACGACGATCCGAACGCCTACTATGTAGAGTATCCCTGGATGCGCGTAGAGCGCCCGAGCAATCGCCGGCCGGACGGGAACATCGTCTTCACAATGCGGGACGAGAACCTGTTCGAGCTTGCGGTGGGTCCAGATACGCGGTCGGGCGGGCAGTGGGCCGTCTGGGAAGCGGTGTACGGCCCGATTGGAGATGACGGTTACCCCGCGCGTATCTGGGATCCCGTCACGGGCGTGATAGACCACCAGGTCGCCGAGTACTGGCGCGAGAACTACGACCTCCGGTACATCCTTGAGCGCGATTGGGAGACGCTGGGGCCGCAGCTTCGTGGGAAGTTGCACGTGGCCGTGGGCGATATGGATTCTTACTACCTCAATAACGCGGTCCACCTGCTGGAGGATTTTCTCGAGTCTACGACAGATCCGGTGGCGAATGCGGAGTTCCAGTACGGGCGCGGGGAGCCGCATTGCTGGATAGGACACAGTCCGAATCGAGCAGGTGAGGAGATGAACAACGCTGAGTTCGTGCGGGTTGTTGCGGAGTATTTTGCTGGTCGCTGAGGGTGAGGGGAACCACAAGGGCAAGGGCTAGGGCAAGGAGGAAAAGCCGGGCACGGGCACGGGATTAGCCCGTCATCCCCGCGAAAGCGGGGATCCAGTGTCGTTGCCGGCATCCGAAACGACGCTGGATGCCCGCGTGCGCGGGCATGACGAACCACTTCGGGCTAAGTCCGCTTCGCCAGCACTGTGCGCCAGACGTAATACACGCTGCCGGCGGTGAAGCACACTACCGATGCTGCGGCGAGGGCGGTTGCTCCGATTGTGCTAAAGGCCACAGCGCCAGCGATGCCGCCGATGAAGAATCCTGTCAGGATGCTGGTGAGCAGCATCAGCTGCCAGAGCCGGATGCGGCGGTGGCGGAGCCAGTGGCCCATCATCACTCCGATGTCCGTTATGATGCCGGTGAGGTGGGTCGTGCGGATGACGAGGCCGTAGTAGCTACTCGCCATCGCGTTCTGGACGCCGCAGGCCATCGCCGCGAGCGATAGACCGACCGTGAGATTGCCGCGGAGGAGCACTGTCGATGCACCGAGGAGGCCGCCCTCCACCATCATCGCGACTCCGTACCGTCGCCCCGGCATCAGCTTGCGGCCGCCGATGATCGTACCTGAGATAGCCGCGCCCAGCAGGAAGCACGCGACCATCGAGAACACGATCCGTAGACTCGCGAGGTCGCGGGCGGCTATGTCCACGCTGAGCCGTGAGACGGCGCCGGTCATGTGGCTTACGGGTAGGTGAAAGAACCCGAGGACTACCACATTGACGAAGCCCGCGAGCGCCGCCAGGGAGGTGGCTCCCGCGAATACCCACGGTCGCTCGTGGGGCTCAGGCTGGCGCTTCGCGCGGCCGCGATTGTAAGGCACGGTTCTTACCTGCTGGTTCGTGAACGGATCGATTTGAGGAAGTCAATATAACCCGACCATCAACCCGAGGGAGAGTACATTATGGAGCCCAGGATCGACTATCGCACTGTCGCACCGGACGCGATGAAGACGATGTTCCAGTTTCAGCAGTCGGTCGGACAGACGGACCTCGAGCACAATTTGATCGAGCTCGTAAAGCTGCGCGCGTCGCAGATCAACGGGTGCGGCTACTGCCTCGATATGCACAGCAAGGACGCGCTGGCGATGGGGGAGGACGAGCAGCGAATCTACGTGCTCTCGGCCTGGCGCGAGGCGCCCTTCTACTCAGACCGCGAGCGTGCGGCGCTCGCCTGGACGGAGGCCGTCACCGAGATCGGCAAAGCCGGCGTGAGCGACGAACTCTACGAGGAGACACTCGCCCAGTTCTCGGAAAAAGAGATAGTCGACCTCACGATGATAGTGATAGCGATAAACGCCTGGAATCGCCTCGCGGTACCTTTCCGCGCCGAGGTGGGCAGCTATCAGCCGCAGAAGAAGGTGCCGGCCGCGTGAAGCTGCCGGTAAGTATCGACTACGCGCCCGCAGACGCTGAGTCGGTCGCGGAAATCCCCGCTGGCGACGAGTGGGCGTACGAGCCCAAGTGGGACGGCTTCAGATGCCTCGCGTTCCGCGATGGCGATGAGATCCAGCTCCGCTCCAAGGCCGGTAAGCCGCTCGGGCGATATTTCCCCGATGTGGTCTCGTCGCTCGGCCAGCTCGGCGCGAGCAAGTTCGTGCTGGACGGCGAGATAGTCATCCCGGTCGACGGCTATCTCGCCTT
>DASSKB010000147.1:0-22138 GCA_035690925.1 Longimicrobiaceae bacterium | reverse complement strand
CACGGCGAGGAGAAACTTCTTGCCGAGGCTAAACGACTCCAGGACGCTGGCGCCTTTTCCATAGTGCTCGAGCTCATCCCTGGCCCCGTCGCCGCCGCGGTGACAGCCTCCCTGGACATCCCCACCATAGGAATCGGCGCTGGAGTGGGCTGCGATGGTCAGGTGCTCGTCCTGCCGGACATGCTCGGGCTGAACGACGAGTTCCAACCGCGGTTTCTCCGTCGATTCGCCGAAGTGGGAGCAGTCGCGCGCGGCGGAATAGAAGCGTACGTCGCAGCTGTTCGTGCCGGCGAATATCCCGGCGAGGAGCACACGTTTGTCTAATTGGGTGTCGAGCGCCGTAGGCGGAGCGACCAGGAGCGACTGAGTGGAGCTCGCGCGGACGGTGTCCGAAGTCCGCTACGCCGTGGCCGCCGCCCGCGCGGCTGGCGAGCGGATCGGACTGGTCCCCACAATGGGGTATCTGCACGACGGCCATCTGTCGCTGATCGCCGCCGCGAAACGCACCTGCTCGTGGGTGGGCCTCTCCAGCTTCGTTAACCCGCTCCAGTTCGGCCCCGCCGAGGACCTGTCCCGCTATCCCCGCGATATGGAGCGCGACTTCGCGCTGGCGGAGAGTGCGGGAGTCGCTCAGCTTTTCGCGCCATCAGCCGCCGAGATGTACCCGGGCGGCGAGCCCTGGGTCGTGGTCGTACCCGAGCACGGCAGCGACCGGTTGTGCGGTGCGTCGCGCCCGGGGCACTTTCGCGGGGTCCTCACCGTAGTGGCGAAGCTCATCCACATCTATTCCCCGGACGTCGCGGTCTTCGGCCAGAAAGACTATCAGCAGCTGGTTCTTATCCGGCGCATGGCGGAAGATCTCAATATGGACATCACCATTGAAATGGCACCCATTGTTCGAGAGCGGGACGGACTCGCGATGAGCTCGCGGAATATCTACCTTTCGGACGATGAAAGGACGCGAGCGCTCGCGCTCTCAAAAGCTTTAGGACGGTGTGAGGACCTGTTCAGATCGGGCGAGCGGGTCGCCGCCAACTACCGCCGCACGCTGGCACAGGCGGCAGGGGCGGGTGTACAAATGGAGTATGGCGAGGTGGTGGACCCGAACACGCTGGAGCCGGTCGACGAAGTCAGCGAGGGTGTAGTATGTGCAATAGCTGCCAGAGTAGGATCAACGCGCCTAATTGATAACGTCGTGCTTGGATCTGAGACGTTTCAGGAGTAGAATAATGTTGCGAACTATGTGCAAGTCCAAGATCCACCGAGCCACTGTAACGGCGGCGGATCTGAATTATATCGGGTCGATAACCATCGATCCGGAGCTCCTCGAGGCGGCGGACCTGCGAGAATTCGAGCAGGTCCACGTCGTCAACATCAACAACGGCGCGCGTTTCGAGACGTACGCCATCTCCGGCGCCCCCGGGAGTGGTGAGATTTGCCTCAACGGCGCCGCCGCTCGCCTCGCACACCCCGGCGACAAGGTGATCGTGATCAGTTACGCTCAATATGATGAAGCGGAGTTGGCCGCGTATCGTCCGACCTTCATCTTCGTGGACGAAGAGAACCGGATCACCCGCGACCACCTCCACGCGGAAAGCTCCTGAAGCCGATGCCAGGCTGGACCGGCATCGCCCTGGCTCTAGAGGAGCCCGGTGGTGACGAGATGGCTTCGCGGCTGCCTACCTATCTCCATCCCGTAGCCGGCCGTCCGCTCGTGTGGCATGCGCTGGCGGCGCTGGCGTCCAATTCGACGCCGCCGGAGCGCCTGATACTCCTTACCAGACCCGACCTGAGCCCCGACCTGTTCTCGGACCTCGCGGTGGAGCCCGAGGTGGTCAGAGTCGATGATGACGGTATCGGCGGTGCACTGGCCACGCTGAACATGGATGGGCCGATAATCCTCTCGGACGGCGCCGCCCCGCTGCTTTCGACTGTGCCCCGTACCATGTTGCAGGGACCGCCCGACTCGTGGCTCGATGACGGTGAAACCAGCGCGAGCGCGGCCTGCATAGACATCGACAGGCTCCGCGAAGTTGCCACGCACGCAGACCCGCTCTCCGCCCTGCGCGGCATATTGCCGGCGGATGGCCGCATTTCTCATCCGCTGGAATGTCGGGTGGTCCGCCGGCGCGCGGATCTGGCTAGTGTCGGGGCTGCCCTGCGAGATGCTCTGGTGGCCAAGCTGATGGCCGGCGGAGCGACGTTCCTTCTGCCGGAGACGGTCCTGGTGGATGTCGACGTACGCGTTGGTCGCGACAGCATAATCTACCCCGGCGTGGTGCTCGAAGGGCAGACGAATATCGGCGATGAGACCGTAATTGGACCCGGCTGCAGGATAATCGATAGCTGGGTGGGCAGCGGGGTAGAGCTGAAGGGCTGGAACTTCATCGCCCACACTTCCATTCGCAATCGCGCCATTCTGGAGCCGTATGTGCGCCGCGGCTACGATTGATCCGCCGATGGCGCCGGTCGTCCGGGCGGCCGCGCGCGGCGAGCTCCCGGCGTGGGCAGAGGTATCAGCCGAACGCTTCGCCCACATCCGGCGCGTGGCGGACCTGCTCGGCTCGTGGGCTGATTCCCTTCGTCTCAGCCCCGCGGAGAGGGAGCGCTGGGTCGCCGCCGGCTGGCTTCATGACGCCCTGCGTGACGCTCCGCCAGAGGCGCTGCGAGCGCAACTTCCGGCCGAGTTCCGTTCCCTGGATGGCCCCCTCCTGCATGGACCCGCTGTGGCCGAGCGCCTCGGCAAAGTGGTGGATGCCCGCCTGGTGAACGCAATACGGTACCATACGGTCGGTCATCCATCTCTTGATCGGCTGGGGCGCGCGCTATATCTGGCGGATTTCCTGGAGCCCGGCCGCGACTTCGACAACGATTGGCGGGCGGCACTTCGCGAGCGCATGCCTACCAATCTTACGGCAGTGCTGATCGAGGTCGTTGCCGCCCGTCTGCGGAACCTCGTGGAGAGACGTATGCCGATTCGACCCGAGTCTGCCGAGTTCTGGAACGCCGTAGTGCGGGAAAGCAGGTGAGGGCACTTCGCTGGGTGGCTATAGCGTCCACACTTGGTCTTGTCCTCATCCTCGCAACCTCACTGGTTCTGGGACTCGGCAGCGACGCTGAGCCAGTGGCGCAGATCCAGCCCACCGAGGTGATCCCGGATGGGCCACGCGTGGAAGTACTGAATGCGGCGGGCATAACGGGGATGGCTCGTTCTGCGACGGCACAGCTGCGCGCCGCTGAGTTCGATGTGGTCTATTTCGGAAACGCGAGCACATTCGGCCGCGATTCGTCAGTGGTGCTGGATCGGGTAGGCCGGCCCGAAATCGCCCGACGCGTTGCGGACGCGCTCGGGATCGAGCAGGTTCGCACCGAGCTGGATTCGCTATTGTATCTGGAGGTCAGCGTACTGCTCGGGGAGGACTGGGAGCCGGGCGTTACAACGACCCGATCTTCACAGGAACCCGACCCACGGTAGCGTCGGCCTTTAGCTGTCCGCAGGCGGCAGCGATATCGCGACCGCGCGGTTCGCGCACTGCCGCCGAGATGCCCGCATTCTGAAGCCGCCGCTCGAACGCGTGTAGCCGTCCGGGCGGTGTGGGCCGCCATTCAGTTTCAGGGATCGGATTGAATGGTATGAGGTTGACGAATGCGTTGAACTCGCCCACTACCCTGGCCAGCTCATCCGCAGTCTCCAATGAGTCGTTAACCCCATCGATCATTATGTACTCGAAGGTGATGCGCTTTCCGCCTGCCTCGTCGAAAGCACGCAACGCGTCTAGGAGGTCGGGAAGTGGATATTTCTTTTCGATGGGAATAAGGGTCTGCCGAAGCTCGGCGTTCGGGGCGTGAATGGAGAGTGCCAGGCGATACTGTTCCCGCATCGCGGCCATCTCCAGGATCCCTGGTACCACGCCGACCGTTGAGACGGTGATTCGGCGCGCGCCAACTCCGTAGCCGCGGTTCAGGATCGACAGGGTAGGGAAGACCGCCTTCCTGTTCATCAGCGGCTCGCCCATTCCCATGAAGACGATATTGGTGATATCGTCGTACCCGTTCTCGCGCGCCCACGCACGTGCACCGCGGTACTGGGCCACGATCTCCCCTGCGGTGAGCTGTCTCTGGTACCCCATCCAGCCGGTGGCGCAGAAGGTGCACGCCATGGCACATCCGGCCTGCGATGAGATGCAGAGGGTAAGCCGTTTGTCAGTGGGGATCAGGACCGACTCTATGAGCTCCCCGTCGCGCAGCTTCCACAGGTGCTTTGCAGTTCCATCGTTCGACCTCGAAATGCGAGCCGGGGTCAGCGCGGTGAGATCGAAACGTTCTGCCAGCGCCGAGCGCTCCTCGGCGGGAAGGTTAGTCATCTCGTCGAACGAGAAGACACCCCGCTCGTAGAGCCAGCCAAGTACCTGGCCAACTCGGTACGACGGCTGGCCACGTTCGGCGAAATGCTCGCCCAGCAGCTGGTCGGCTTCCTCGGGCAGGACGCCTATCAGATCAGTTGTCGTAAGGGTGGTCGGCGTCATGCTACTTGTTGTCACTGGTTACGGATGCTGTTGCCTTTGGAGTCGCTGCGCGCTCCTCGGGCAGGTGTAGTTCCCCGAAGTTCGGGCGAGGTTCCACCTCCGCGGGGAATTTTTCGGTAGATATTCGCCTGTTCTCCGCTTGATGCCGCTCCGGCGACACATTACCTTTGCGTTATGCACAGGTGCTGCGGCCGCGGCGTGTGCATTTAACCGCTGTCCAGAGGTGTGCGTGCTGCTTACTGACCTGCTTTCACCAGATCGAATCAAGATCCCGCTGTCATCCGGCAGCAAGGACGAGCTACTACGCGAGCTGGTCCAGATAGTTGGCGACACCTCCAACGTGGAGGATCTCCCCGACGTGCTGCGCGCTGTGCGCGAGCGCGAGGGCGTGCTCAGCACGGGTATTGGACACGGCGTGGCCATTCCACATGGCAAATCCGCCAATCTCACCGAGATAACACTGGTGGCGGGGGTAACTCCCAGCCCTATCGATTTCGAGGCGCTCGACGGGCGGCCCGTCCGCCTCTTTTTTCTGCTGGTCGGCCCCGACTCGGCCGCGAGTCAGCATGTAAAGGCGCTCAGCCGAATTTCCCGCCTGTTGCGACGCGATACTACCCGCGCGCGGCTGGTGGAAGCGGCTACGCCGGAAGATTTCTATTCCATACTCGCCGACGCCGAGCTCCCGTGAGCCGGCGCTCGGACCTGTCTACTGAATCGGATTATTCATGAATGAGGCGATGCCGACCCGCTACCGTAGCACGGTAGCGGGCATTCTGCGCGGCACTGACATCGGCCGCGAAGTCCGCCTGGTCGGTTGGGTTCACCGACGCCGCGACCTCGGTGGGCTGGTCTTCATCGATCTGCGCGATCGCAGCGGAATGGTCCAGGTATCGTTCGACCCTGAATGGTCGCCGCCAGAGGTCGTGAAGGCCGCGCGCGGCCTCGGCCCCGAGGACGTCATTCAGGTCACTGGCACGGTGGCGGTCCGACCTGGCGGCAATGTGAACACCGATCTGCCGACCGGTGAAATCGAGATTCGCTCGGTTAGCCTGGAGATAATATCCGCAGCCGAGGCGCTACCGATCCCGGTCTACCGGACCCCGGACGAAGAACTTCCGGCGGAGGACCTCCGACTGCGGTATCGATATCTGGATCTCAGACGGCCTGAGCTCCAGCGCAACCTCATGATCCGCAACCGCGCGGCCCGCAGCGTCCGCGACTACCTCGCGGATGAAGGTTTCATCGAGATCGAGACTCCAATGCTGACGCGGCGGACGCCTGAGGGAGCTCGCGATTATCTGGTTCCCAGCCGGGTTCATCCCGGCGAGTTCTACGCGCTGCCGCAGTCGCCCCAGTTATACAAGCAGCTGCTGATGGTGAGCGGCTTCGATCGCTACTTCCAGATAACCCGCTGTCTGCGAGACGAGGATCTGAGGGCCGATCGCCAGCCGGAATTCACTCAGATCGACGCGGAGATGGCGTTCGTGGACGAAGAGGACGTCATGCGTGTGGGGGAGGGCATGGTCGCGGCGCTCTGGCATGATGTGCTCGGCGTGGATCTGCCACTCCCCATGAGGCGCATCACCTATTCCGATGCGATGGCCAGATACGCGAGCGATAAGCCCGACCTGCGGTACGATCTGGAGATCCGCGATGTCACCGACGTGCTGCAGGGTGCCGAATTTCGCATCTTCGAAGCGACCAGAGGAACTCCACAGCGCATCCGCGGCATGCGGATTCCCGGTGGCGCCGCCCTTTCGCGTCGGGAGCTCGACGGCCTTCAGGACGTGGCGAAGCGCGCGGGTGGTGCGGGGGCGCTCTGGGTCAAACGCACAGAAGAAGGGTTCTCGGGCCAGTTCGCGAAAGCGCTCGACGGTCAGACGGCCGAAGCGTTCGTAGGCCGAACGGGGCTTGAACCGGGCGACCTGTTCGTAGCCGTAGTCGGGCCATTCCGAACGAGTCACCCCGACCTCCCGGTGGAGCATAGCGGCGCGGAAGGGACCACGGAGGAGCCGAACCTGGAGCCGGTGCTGGACGAGCTGCGGCGGCACCTGGCGGCGCGGATGGATCTTATCGACCCGGACGCGCATGCGTGGCTCTGGGTAACGGAGTTCCCACTTTTTGATTGGGATGCGGACGCCGAGCGCCTGGTCGCGGCGCATCACCCGTTCACAATGCCGCACCCCGACGACATCGCGGCCATTATGGCCGCCACCGATAATGGCGGCACCATCTCTACCACTGACGCACGCCGGCTCTACGAGCAGGGCTTGCGATCCCGCGCGTACGATGCGGTGTACAACGGTAGCGAGATGGCGAGTGGATCTGTAAGGATTCACGAGTCTTCGCTGCAACAGCGGATCTTTCACGCGCTGGGCATGGCGGACGACGAGGTCGCAAGCAAGTTCGGTTTTCTGCTCGAGGCCTTCAGATTCGGCGCTCCGCCCCATGCCGGGTTCGCGTTCGGCTTCGATCGACTCGCCATGTTACTGGTGGGCGCGCCGAGTCTGCGCGACGTGATCGCCTTCCCCAAGACAACCGCGGCGCGAGCTCTCTTCGAGGGCGCGCCTTCGCCGATTGCGGAAGCGGAGCTTCGAGATCTCCACATTCGGCTTCCCGAACCAGATAGCATGTGAGTACAGTCCAAACACCAACGGTTCAGCACCGTCTATCCGCCGAGGGCGCCGATCCGCTCCTCCTGGCCGGAGTTACCGATAGCAATCTGCTCGAGCTCTCGCGCATGAGCGGGTGCCGCGTCGTTCTGCGCGACGATCACCTGCTCCTGTCGGGAGCGCCCGAGGACGTCGAGAAAATCGTTCCCGTCGCGCAACACATGATCGAGCTCGCGCGTATGGGGACACCCTTCTCCGTTGACGACCTCACGCGCTTCGCCGATGCGGGTGATCTCAGCAGGCTGAGCGAAGCGGGTCGGATAATGATCTCGGGTGCCAAGAAGGCGATAACACCCAAGTCCGAGGGCCAGCGGCTATACATCGAGGCCATCGAGACGAATGACATCGTGGTGGGCATAGGTCCGGCGGGCACAGGCAAGACCTACCTGGCCGTTGCGATGGCGGTGGACGCGCTGTTCAAGAAGCGGGTCAAGCGCATAGTCCTGGCCCGACCGGCAGTGGAGGCGGGGGAGAATCTCGGTTTCCTTCCGGGCGATCTTCAGGAGAAGGTGGATCCGTATCTCCGCCCGCTGTACGATGCACTCGAGGATATGATGCCGGCGGAGCGCATGCGACGCGCGCTGGAATCCCGTGCAATCGAGATCGCGCCTCTCGCCTACATGCGCGGGCGCACCTTGCAGGACGCTTTCGTCATCCTGGATGAGGCTCAGAACGCCACGGCTCTCCAGATGAAGATGTTCCTCACCCGCCTCGGACTGAACTCCAAAGCGGTTATAACGGGGGATAAGACCCAGATAGACCTCCTGCGCCGTGAGCATTCTGGTCTGGTCGAGGTCGAGCAGATCCTGAAGGGGATAGAGGGCATAGCGTTCGTCTACATGCAGCCCACGGACGTGATTCGGCACAAGCTGGTCAAGGACATCATTCGAGCTTACGCGGCCGCCTCGGGTGAGGTGGAGGAGAACGGCGAGTCTCGATGAACCAGCCCGGCAACCGCACCCCACCCTGGTGGCGCCGGACTCTACAGGCACTGGACGGACCGCCTGAGGACCACTGGCTACCCCTTCTGGTCCACCACGGGTCGCGAGCACTGGTGCTGCTCGCGGCCGCGTTCGCGGTGTTCCTGCTGTTCCCGGCGCCGCGCCTGCCGGATACGGCGGTACTCGAGCGTGGTGTGGTCGCTCCGTTCGATGTTATAGCGGAATTCCCGTTCGCGATCCCGAAGTCGGACGCGCAGCTCCAGAGGGAGCAGGCGGAGGCGGCCAGCGGCGTCCCACCCATCTTCGATCAATCGCAGGTCGCGGCGGATAGCGTCATCGCCGGTGTCAGGTCGTTGCTGGGTGCTGTCGACTCCATAGTACGGACCACCACTGGCCCCGAGGAGCGCGCGGCGGTACACGCGTTCATGGCGCGTAACCGGATAGCGCCTCCGCCGAACTCCATGGAGCTTCTCCTGGACTCCCAGCGTAGGGCGATGCTCTACCGCTCGATCGCCGGCGTGGTGCGCGATCTGTTCCCTGGCGGCGTTGCGCCTTCGTCGCTGGCGGAGACGGTGTCCGCTATTCGGGTGCGGAGCGCCGACGGCTCGGAGCGATTGGTTCCGCGCGATTCGCTCCTCATGCCGGACGAATTCTTCAGCCTCGCCGCGCAGCGCCTGCCTGACAGCGACGTTGTCGACGCGGCCGAGCTCCAACGGCTGATCCTCATAAGATTCTTCCAGCCGAGCCTCGTTTACAACGAGAGACTGACGGAGGCGGCGCGTCAGCGGGCACGCGCGGTGGTGGATCCTGTGCTCGCAACGGTTCTGCAGGGCGAACGCATAGTTGGCGCGCACGAGCAGATCGGCGAGCGCGAGGAGGCGCGACTCCGAGCGTACCAGGCCGAGCTCACGGAGCGCGGAGTTCGGGTGGGCGACGAGAGGACTGCTGGCCGATCGCTCGGCGCGGTTATGTACAACCTGCTCGTCCTTTCTGTTCTCGGGATCTTGTTATGGCTGTTCCGCCGTAGCCTTTACTACGCCTGGCGCTCGATCCTGCTCCTGGGTCTGCTGGTGGTCACGGTGGCGGCGGCCGGCGCGCTCATAGCGCGGCTTCAGCTGCCACCGGAGCTTATTCCCGTTACGTTCGCTGCACTGATCGTTGCTGTGCTCTGGGATGGGCGACTCGGGCTGTTTGTCGCCCTCCTCCTGTCACTGCTCATTGGCGGGCAATCGCCATTCCTGGGGATAACAGCACCGTTCACGGCCGCAATGGGTGGCGCGGCTGCGGCATTCAGCGTCAAGGTGGTCCAGCGGCGGTCCAAGACCTGGCTTTACATCTCCCTCATCTCCCTAGCCTACTTCGCCTCGGCGATAACCATGGGGCTGCTGCGCTCGCGCGCGCCCTCGGAGATTCTGCTCTCCATGGGGTGGGGCGCGACAAATGCCATAGTCGCATCCCTCCTCGCGATCGGCTTTCTGCCGCTCCTTGAGAGCTTCACCCGCATCACCACCGACCAGACGCTGCTGGAGCTATCGGATCTCAATCGCACACTCCTTAAGCGCCTCTCGCTCGAGGCGCCGGGCACGTACGCACATACCGTCAATGTCGCCAATCTGGCAGAGGCGGCTTCTCATGCCATCGGCGCCAATGGGCTGCTCGCGCGGGTGGGCACTTACTATCACGATATAGGCAAGCTGGTAAAGCCACAGTACTACATCGAGAATCAGCCCAAGGGGCGCAATCCGCACGACAAGCTCAAGCCGTCGATGAGCGCTAGCATTATCCGCAGCCATGTGGCCGAGGGACTGAAGCTGGCCGACTCGGATCGCCTGCCGGACGCGGTCAAGCGGTTCATAGTAGAGCATCACGGAACCCAGCAGATAGCGTTTTTCTACGGGAAGGCCAAGGAGATGGACCCGGAGGCCCAGATAAGCCCCAACGAATTCGCTTACATGGGTCCGAAGCCGCAGACCAAGGAGACGGCGATACTGATGCTCGCGGACTCGGCCGAATCGGCCGCGCGCGTGCTCCAGGATCCTAACCCTGTCCGGATCCGCGAGCTCGTGGACAGGATAGTCGCTGGTAAGATGAGCGAGGGACAGCTGGATCAGAGCCCGCTCACACTTCGCGAGCTCGATACCATCAAGGAAACGCTTGTGAACGTTCTTATGGGGATGTACCATCAGCGGATCGACTACCCGCCGGCCCCGCCGGCCGGTGACCGCGCTGAGCCGCAGCCGAAAGCTTCCCCGCCGCCCACGGCCGCCCGATCCAATGGCTGAGGTCGCCGTTTCACTCGGCGGCGGTGTCCATGACTCTCTTCCAATCTCACAGGTAGAGCAGGCTGCCCGCTGGGTTCTCGCACGGCACTCCGCGGACGACGCGACCATCTCCATCGCCCTTCTCAGCGATGACGACATAGCCCGCCTGAACGAGCGGTATCTCTCCCACAGCGGGCCCACGGACGTCATCTCATTTCCGCTTCACCTGCCCTCTTCACCTGTGGTCGGCGACATTTACATCGGAGCGGAACAGGCGAGCCGACAGGCAAGCGAAATGAAGGTCCCGCTGGCGGAAGAGCTTGCCCGCCTCGCCATTCACGGTACGCTGCACGTCCTCGGGTACAGCCATCCCGACGGCGAGGAGCGCGAGGGTACCGAGATGTACCAGCTACAGGAAGAGCTACTCGCCGGATTCCTCGCGTCCTCGTCCGAGGAGCGGTGACCCCCACACCGGAAGCGCCGGACCGGCTCGACCGCATCCACGAGCTCATTGCCGCGGGTGACGAGGGCGCCCTCCACGATTTCATTGCCGACTTCCACCCCAGCGACCTCGCCGATCTTATCGAAGAGCTGGATGAGGATGATCGCGCTATAGTCTTCCGCGCGCTTGCGCCCGCACCCGCTCTGGCCGCGGAAGCGCTCGCCGAGATGGAGTGGGAGGAGCATCCGGAAGACTCGCTGGCCGCGCTGGAGCCAGGCCAGATTGCTTCGCTCATCGCCGAACTCGCTGATGATGATGCCGCCGACCTCATCGGCGAGCTCGACCCGGAAGCGCGCGACCGCGTCCTCGCAGCGCTCTCGACCACCGATGCCGGAGATATTCGCGAGCTCCTGAGCTACCACGAGGAGTCGGCCGGCGGCATAATGACCACCGAGCTGGTGGCCATCAAGGAGACTCTGAGTGCGGACGAAGCCATCGCCGAAGTGAGGCGCCAGGCGCGGGAAATGGGCGAGTTCTACAATATTTTCGTTGTCGACTCCGCCAAACGCCTGAAGGGAACACTGCCGATTCGCACACTGGTGACCGCCGCGGCCGGTGAGCACGTGAGCGACCTCATCGAGCCAGTCGTTGCCACGGTCCAGGCGGAGATGGACCAGGAAGATGTCGGGCGCGTCCTCTCGCGCTACAACCTGGTCGCGGTGCCGGTGGTCGATAGTGTCGGGCACCTGCTGGGTCGCATCACCTTCGACGATGTCATAGACGTCATCGAGGCTGAGACCACCGAGGACATACTAAAATTCGGTGGTGTATCGCAGGAAGAAGAGCTCCGCGGTCGCTGGTGGGATGCGGTTCGCTCGCGTCTCCCATGGCTCTTCGTTAACCTGCTGACCGCGTGCGGGGCGGCCTCCGTGGTCTGGTACTTCGAAGGGACCATCGCCGCCGTGCCACTCCTGGCCGTCTGGATGCCTGTGATAGCTGGTATGGGCGGCAATACCGGCACTCAGGCCCTCGCCGTAACCGTGCGCCGCCTCGCGATTTCACAGGAGACCGCCAGCCGCCGCTGGTCCGTGGTCGGTAAAGAACTGCTGGTAGGGTTGGGCAACGGTTTTGCCATAGGACTAACCGTCGCTTTTGTCGCGTGGGCGCTCAATCAGAGCGCGACTATGGGAATGGTTGTCATGCTCGCCATGTGGATGAACCTGGCGGTGGCCGGCTTTGCTGGTGCCTTCGTTCCCATCGTCCTTGAACGCCTTCACGTGGACCCTGCTATAGCTTCATCCATTTTCGTCACCACCCTCACCGACCTCGTAGGGTTCTTCCTGCTCCTCGGCCTGGCCAGCAGGCTCCTGCTTCCGGGACTCTAGATCTCCGGTAATGCTGACTGAACTCAGGATCCGCAACTTCGCACTCATCGACGAGCTATCGGTTCGACTCGGCCCGGGCCTCAATGTGCTCACCGGCGAGACGGGCGCCGGCAAATCGATTATTGTGGGCGCACTCTCGCTACTTCTCGGCGAGCGCGCTTCTGCCGATGTGGTTCGCACGGGCGCCGATCGCGCGTCGGTGGAAGGAGTCTTCGAGCTCGACGCGCCGGGCGCTCTAACCGGGTGGCTGGAGGAGCGAGGCATAGAACCGGCCGATGGCATTCTGGTGCTCAAGCGTGAGGTCGCCGTCGAGGGCCGCAATCGCGCCTGGATAAACGGGTCCCCCACTACCGCCGGACTCCTCGGCGAGCTGGGTCGATATCTGGTCGACCTCCATGGTCAACATGAACATCAGACGCTCCTGAAGCGTGACGAGCAGCGCATGATCCTGGATGCCTACGCCGGCACCAGTGCGCTGGCCGACTCGGTTGGTCGGGCCTACACGACGCTTCGGGAGATAAGGGACCAGATACAGAATCTCGAGCTTCGCCGCCGCGAGGTCGCGCAGCGTGCCGACTTCCTCCGCTTTCAGGTAGAGGAGATCGAGGCCGCCGACCTGCGGACCACTGAAGATAGCGAGCTGGATGAGCAGCAGTCGCGGCTCGGGCACTCGGAGGAGCTGACCGCCATCGCTGGATCCCTGCAGCAGGCGATTCTCGGCGATGACGATTCGCTCCTCAACGCTATTGGCGGACTGCACCGTGGCATTGAGCAGCTCGTTCGCATCGACGCGACCCAGGCATCGACGCTCGAGCTCTACGACACGGCCTACTACGCCCTTGAGGAGCTGGGTAACCGGATGGCCGAGTACCTCGCCGGCATCGAGCACGATCCGGGGCGATTGGAGGAGATCCGGCAGCGGAAGGACCTCATCTTCAGATTGAAAACGAAGTACGGCAGCTCACTGGAGGAAGTTCTGGACGCCGGCAAATCGGCCCGCGAGGAGCTCGATCTCATCGACAATGCGGGTTGGGAATTGTCGTCGCTGCAGCAGAAGGAGGAGGCTGCGAGCGTTGAGATGACGAGCCTCGCTGCAGATCTGAGTGCTCAGCGAGTCGAGGCTATGGGTAGGCTGGCGCAGGAGGTCAACGAGGTACTCCCGGAGTTGGGCATGACCGGCGGTAACTTCGAGCCGGTGGCCTACCCGCTCTCCCCACCCGGGCCGCACGGTGCCGAGGATATCGAGTTCCGGGTCGCGCTTAACAAAGGGTTCAGCCCACTGCCGCTCGCGCAGGTCGCGTCGGGCGGAGAGCTTTCACGCGTCATGCTGGCATTGAAGACGATTCTCGCCAGACTGGACTCCGTACCCACCCTCGTCTTCGATGAGGTGGACAGCGGTATCGGCGGAAAGATAGCCCTTCAGGTGGGTGATAAGATGAGGGAGGTCGCCGAGAGCCATCAGGTCTTCGCTATCACCCATCTTCCGCAGATCGCCTCACGCGGCCACAATCACCTGCTGGTTCTGAAGGAGGACCGCGAAGGAATAACAGCGACCGACGTCAGGCATCTCGAGTCTGACGACCGGATCCGGGAGATAGCGCGGATGCTGGGCGGCGACCCTGAAAGCCCCGTCTCCATGGAACACGCGCGCGAGCTGCTGAAGCGCGGCGCGTCCTAACCGCCGCCCCAGAACCGATGGAAAAGACTGCCCTGAACGGTCAGGGTACTACCCGCCAGCGGCCCGTCATCACCAATCCCGGTTAAATAATTCAGGCCGATCTCGAACGGCAGCCCATCCGCGTCGAACGCGTTGGGAATGGTCGTGAACCTTACTCCGGCTCCGAAGAGATGGGCAGTAGTGGCCGCCGTATTCAGAACGGCGGGTCCAATGACGTCGTCCATAGGGAGCGACCCGGGTTCGGCCATCTCATACGTACTCTCACCCTGCCGGACCAGTGCATATCGGAGCCCGAGCGATATTGCCGAGGTCAACCTGTAGCGCGGTGAGAGATCGATCCGCAGAGTGGTGGGCGGCGCCCAGCTGAGCAGCGCTGGGTTCGTGAGGTCGGCAAGCGGCTGATCGGGGCTAACCAAGCGTCGCTCGACCTCGGCGGCGAGCAGGTCGGAGAACTCAGCGCTTGCGGTCAGCCATATGTTATCGCCATAAAATAGATCGTTCCGCAGGCCCACCGAGTAGCCAGTCAAACCACCGATTGGAGCATGCGAGAAGAGCAGGGTCGGGTCCGAGCTGGTTCCCGTGGGCAGCCGCACAGCGACCGAGGCGACTCCACGGTAATTGAAACCCGTCCGATTGGTCGGATAGGTCTCGTCGGGAGATGTGTCGAACAACCCGATGCGCGCAGTGATTTCTGCGTCGCCGAGCGCCCAATCGCTACGGGCAGATGTTAGCGGCGCTGGTCCGAATTCTCCCACAAGCAGCTGCCGCAACTGGTCGAAGGTGAGGGCGTTATCTGGCAGGCGCAGGCTGTCGCCTCCCGTAAGCGCTACAACCCGCGCCTGGAGCGCCTGACCCAGCGGCGAGCCGTCGGTGGGGAGGAGGGGCTGCCCACCCAGGGTGGCGCCGATCGTCGCGAATTCCGAGAGAATGCCGGCGTTGAACTCAGCCTCGCTATTGAGTCCCACATTGCCGCCCGTGAGCTGGTACCGGCGAAATGCGGTTTCTCCTCTGGTTACCGGCACGCGCACGCCAAGCTCGAGGCGGGGCAGGACGCCGATAGCCAGGGAAAACGGGACCGTTCGCGCATCGCCACTCAGCCCCAGCTCGAGCTCGCCGGCCGTAAGGTCCTCCGCTGTTACAACAGGCGCGGCGCCGCCAGTCTCCTCGAAGAATCTTATCAGGTCGCCGCCAACCGGCCTGAGCGGAGCGAACGTCTCGTAATGTAAAGGCCAGATGTGGCTTTCTACTGGCAATTCATTGTAGATCCCAGCAGCACCCAGCCTCACCACCCCCGGCGGCAGCAGCATGGGGCCGGGGTCCTGGGCGTACGCTCGCTTTGCCGGGACGAGCAGAGCGGCGCTGAGTACCAGAAGTGCTATCCAGATTCTCATATCCGATACGAACGGGTGCAACAATCGCGTCCGCAGGAGGGTAGCAGTGGCGATCAGCGGCGTCAACCGCGGGTTGACGAGGGAGCGGGTGGGGCCTAAATTCGTGCCGTCATAGTGGCGCAACAAGCATACAGGTTTCTGCGGGCATAGCTCAGTTGGTAGAGCGCAACCTTGCCAAGGTTGAGGTCGCCGGTTCGAGCCCGGCTGTCCGCTTTTCTCCGGTACAATCTATTGGACAGGTCGCCGTAGCACTCCTCCAAAAGGGGTGCTACGGTTGCGGGTTATTGTTGGACTGCAGTATTGTAAGCCTCCTCTCGACTTTCCCGGATCAGGGCGCCGCCATCCTCGGCAAGAGCCCACCCTACCCAACACATGTCCATTGAGAACATTCCTGGATAACTACGACGGCAGCCCCGACGTGGGCAGATTTAGAAACCTTCCCTGGGGCCTACTGATTGGCCTCATTTTATTTGTAGTTGTCCTCCTTCTGCCGATCCCCGGCCTTTCCACCGGCGGGCAGCGGGTTGCGGCGGTCACTGTTCTGATGGCCACGTGGTGGGTCACTGAGGCGATACCACTGCCCGCAACCGGTCTGTTGCCGATAGTGCTCTTTCCCCTTTTCGGGGTGATGAGTACCGGCGAGGCGACCGCGCCGTATGCGAACGACCTCATCTTCCTGTTCATGGGTGGGTTTCTGCTTGCCTTAGCCATGCAAAGGTGGGGACTACATCGCCGAATTGCGCTGGGCATAGTGGGCCGGGTCGGCACCGGACCCCGGCGCCTTGTGCTGGGATTTATGATAGCGACTGGTTTTCTATCGATGTGGGTCTCCAATACGGCGACGACGGTTATGATGCTGCCTATTGGTCTCGCAATCCTCGCCCTCCTCGAGAAGACGATACCGGAAGAGGAGAGCGGTCGCCTCGGAACCGCTTTGATGTTGGGAATCGCGTACGCTGCCTCCATTGGAGGGGTAGCGACACTGATCGGGACCCCGCCCAACGCGGTATTCGCCGGGGCCGTCAGTGAGTTGACTGGCAGAACAGTCGGCTTCGTAGACTGGATGATTGTGGGTCTGCCGCTGAGCATCGTTATGCTTCTGGTCGCCTGGGTGCTGCTGGTTCACATCCTCTTCCGCCTGCCATCCGGCGGCGACGGTGCGGGTGAAGCCGCCAGGCTTATCGAGAGCGAGCGGGCTTCACTAGGGATGATGAATCGAGGCGAGAAAGTCGTAGCGGTCGTTTTTACACTTACTGCCTGTGCGTGGCTTGTAAGAGCGCCCAAAGAGATAGCCGGCTTCGAAATCCCGGGAATTGGATCATACTTTCCGCTCGTTAGCGACTCAATGATTGCCATCGCCGCGGCACTTGTACTCTTTGCGACGCCCATTTCTCTGCGAGAACGAACCTTTGCTCTCGATTGGGAATGGGCGTCCAGGATCCCATGGGGCGTCCTGCTGCTCTTCGGAGGCGGGTTATCACTTGCGCGCGGATTCGGGGAAACGGACCTCTCCACCTGGATCGGGACACGTGTAGAGGGACTCGGAGCGCTCCCCCCGGTACTCATCTTCGCCGCAGTGGCTATCATCTTTATCGCACTTTCCGAGTTCACGTCCAACACCGCTACTGCAACCATGGCCATGCCAGTAATGGCGGGAGCAGGCATTGGGCTGGGCACTGACTCAGTGGTACTCATGGCAACCGCGGCCCTCGGAAGCTCGCTCGCCTTCATGATGCCCGTCGGCACGCCGCCTAACGCAATTGTGTTCGGAACTGGACGAGTGTCGATAGGGGAAATGATGCGCGCGGGATTCTGGCTAAATCTCGTCTCTATAATCCTGATCACATTCGTCGCCTACAGTTTTCTCGGTGCGGTATTCGGCGTGTGAGATCCCTACCACCTTTCATTACCTCAGAGGCCACTATGTGGAAACGAATACAGCTTCTATTACTGGGAGTATTCCTGGGCCTTCCCATTCAAAGCAGTTCCCTTTTTAGCCAGGTCGACAACTTCCATGAGCTCGCCGAGGAATCTTTGGCGCAGATCGAGGGGACGTTCACCGCGCAGGGACTTCAGGCGCCGGTCGAAGTCCTGCGCGATGAATGGGGAGTAGCGCATATCTACGCGCAGAATCTCCACGACCTATTCTTTACGCAGGGATACGTACAGGCTCAGGACCGGCTCTGGCAGATGGATATGTGGCGAAGAGCCAACGAGGGACGGCTTTCGGAGATCCTTGGCCCGGGTGCGCTCGAGCACGACAAACTGGCCCGCCTGGTAGAGTTCCGCCGCTCATGGGAGGAGGAGTTTTCTAGCTATCATCCCCAGGGAAGGATGATCTTTCAGGCGTTCGCGGATGGCGTGAACGCCTACATCGATCAGATCGGTGACAATCTTCCGGTAAACTACAAGCTGACCGGCCTCGAGCCTCTCAGGTGGACACCGCAGGCCTCGACCGGCCGCGTCGCGACCGCTCTGCCCATAAGGGGCGGCCGCAGCGAGTTGCGCCTCGCACAAGCTATTGCCGAACGGGGATTGGAGGCCGTGAATCGCGAGGAGGGCGAAGGGATCATGAACTGGATCGACCTTGTCGTTCCGAAGGGCGTTGACCTCACGATAATTCCCGACGAGGCTATTGAGGCCCTGGGTGGTGGCGATACTCCCGACCTGGAGATTCTGCCTAAATACCAGGACTGGCCCGCTGCAGTAGCTACCATCAATACGGGTGCCCAGACGAGCCAGCTTGGCAGTAATAACTGGGTGGTGAGCGGCGATTTGACAGCAACCGGGGAGGTACTTCTCGCCAATGACCCCCATCGCGGAGTCCAGAACCCATCGCTCCGGTACCTGGTTCACCTGAGCGCACCCGGCTACGACGTAATTGGCGCTACTGAGCCCGCCATCCCCGGTGTTGCCATCGGCCACAACGGTAAAATCGGGTGGGGCCTTACCATCGTCGGAACAGATCAAGCCGACGTCTTCGTCGAACAGCTCAATCCCGATAACCCCAACGAGGCGCTCTGGCAGGGTGAATGGTACCCGCTGGAGGTCGATTATGACACGATCGCCGTGAAGGGTGAGGAGCCGCGGATCGTCGAGTTCAAGTATAGTCGCCATGGCCCCATCTTCTATACGGACCTGGAGAACGACGTGGCCTACGCGATCAGGGCTACTTCGAGCGACCCGGGCGGTGGTGGCTATCTGGGCGGCATCCGGCTCGCCGAGCTCGACGACTGTTATGAGTTCGTCGACGCTATGGAATACTGGCACGCCCCAGACGAAAACATGATCTGCGGTGATGTAGATGGGAATATCGCATGGGTGGCCGCTGGACTTGCGCCCAATCGTGTTGGAGAGGATTGGTACGGGCGACTGCCTGTGCCTGGCACGGGTGAGTACAGCTGGAATGGCTTTCGGAGTCCGACAGAGCTTCCGCACCTTATCAACCCCGAAAGAGATTGGATTGCTACGGCTAATAATGATGTTCAGCCGCCAGGCTATTTCCCGCCAATCATGTTCAAGGGAAGCGAATCATCACGTTGGGATCGCTTACAGCAAATCTTCGCTGACACAGACAGCCTGACTGCCGAAGACTTCGAAGAGATGCAGCACGATATGATTCATCCGTGGTGGGTGAGCGACGATCTGCCGCTTTTCCAGGGCTGGACCTCGGACGATGAGGAGGTGGAATGGGCACGGCAACAGCTGATCGAATGGAACGGTGCCTACCACAGGATAAGTGTTGCCCCCGCACTACACTACCGTTGGCGCCAGGCGCTCGCCGATGAGGCCAGAGAACCTGGAGTCTCGGAGGCCCGCCGCAATGAGTTGTCCGAAGCTGCCCTTGCCGAAGCCATCGAAACCATCAGAGCCGCCCAGGGAAACGATCGTAAAGATTGGCGCTGGGGACACATCAATCGCAATGAATTCCCCCACGAGTTCGTCGCCGCTTACGATCTCCCCGCGGTCGAGCGCAGTGGTGATGGCGGGACCATCTTCGACACAGGTGCGACGTTCCGCGAGATAATCGATTTCTCCGACTTCAATAATTCACGGGCTACGAGTACCCCGGGCCAGTCGATGCAGCCTGGCAGCCCCTACTACGACAACCTTCTACCGATCTGGGCCGACGAGGACTACTTTCCGTTGCTCTATACCCGAGAGGCGGTTGAGGCGAAAACCGATCATGTCCTCCGATTGACACCCGCCCGGTAGGCGCCGCCTCGGTAGGTGAGGAGGGCCCGGAGATTCATACCTCTGGGCCCTCCTCAATTGCTCATTCGCTTGAACACCGGACAGAAATAGGTTATCCTACTCGTCTCATAGCAATTTGAGTCCAAGTTGGTCGAGTTTGGATCTTAACGGTGCCGTAGCCAAGCGGTAAGGCAGAGGTCTGCAAAACCTCCATCCCCGGTTCGATTCCGGGCGGCACCTCTTGCGCAGTAGCAGTCAGGATCGGGGTTGACCAGCCGAGGCGAAATTTATATCCTTTACGCCTTCAGCCACGCCCCATTCGTCTAGTGGCCCAGGACATCGCCCTCTCACGGCGAAAACAGGGGTTCGATTCCCCTATGGGGTATAGAAACACAACTGGAAGGAACCGGGTCAGGGCCCCGCAGGCAGCAGCCCACCTTCCGGCGCGGGTGCGGATACCCTCCGGCCCGCGATAGGTCGATTAGCTCAGTTGGTTAGAGCGCACGGTTCACATCCGTGAGGTCGAAGGTTCGAGTCCTTCATCGACCATAAACATAAAGTAACGGTGCGGGTTTCCGACTTGCCAGCAATGGTAAGGTATGGAGGCCGCACCGTTTTTTTTGAGTCCAGATACGAGATCTGCTTGCTCGCATGGGAGAGTAACCATTCGCGAGGTGATCAATCAGGCCGCCTGTCTCCGTGCGGCCTGGCGATGCAATCGTCGACGGGGTTATCATACCGTCGGGTCCCGATCCGTGACCCGGTAGGAGAGTCTTACCTTCGATAGCATGAGGCCGTTGCCCCCGGTACGCCACCTGTACCTCCTCGGCCATCTTCATCCAATAATGAAGCGCTTTTTTGGAAAGTCTTGATTCTGAGATCCTGATGGTCCACGAACTTTAACCAGATAATGATCCACGCTCGGGAGATCTCCGCGCTGGCCGCCGGACTGACCGTGTTGTCCTTGTTGGCTGCAGCCGGCTGTCGTCCTGGGGATAATGCAAATCCGCAGAGTGCACTCCCGGTGCATCGAGACAGCGCCGGAGTGGCGATTACTGAGAACGCGGGTTACCGTTGGAAGGCTGGCGGTGGATGGCGGATTGATTCGGTCCCCGAGTTGATTATTGGAGCGACTCACCGCTCCGACATCGCTGCCGCATCCGGAGACGGTGGCTCTAGCGGTATTTCCCTGCAGCGAGTCGAGGCGGTGCGAGTGCTCGGCGACGGTCGCATCGTCGTTGCCGACGGTGGACTGGGTGAGGTGATGGTGTTCGACAGCACGGGGACCCTGACGAGCCGCTTCGTCGGGCAAGGCAGGGGACCGGGTGAGCTCCCCGAGATCATGGACACCTACGTCTGCGGCGGAGACTCCATCGCAGTCCTGGGTCGCTTCGAAGTGCTGATTTTCGACAGTCAGGGAGGGTTTGCGCGCCAGGAGCAGTACCGGTCCGGGGGACAGCAGGGGACGGTGAAGGGAGTCTCAGCGGATTGCAGCCGGTTGCTGGTTCAGCAGCGTGCGAGCATGCCGCCCATCCACACCACAGGCTACACACAGGACGTGCTCGCCTGGCAAGATCCGAGGTCTGGAGCTACGGACACCATCACTACCGCCCGCTTCCTGGACGTATGGACACGACGGTTCCGAGGGGTGCAGCGCCCATTCGTGATACCTTGGGGTACATCGCCCGACACACATGCCTTCGATGAAGGTCGCTTGGTTGTCGGTTACGGGCGGATTCCGGAGCTTCGCCGGTACGGCCCGAGCGGACAGCTCGAGTCCATCATCCGATGGCCGGCACGTCGCGATCCAATCACCCGCGCGGATCGTCAGCGCTACTCCGACCTACGCGCGGAATGGTTTGCAGGGATGCCTGAACACCCGGAGACTCGATACCTCTTTCCCGCCCTCGACGACTATCCCTCCCTGCCGGAGGAGAAGCCGCTTTTCGACCGAGTGCTCGTCGATGACGATAGGCGGCTGTGGGTCCGGCGCTTTGCACCACAATCACTCGGCCTCTTCGACGCCCGCCTGCCGGAGCCGACTGCGTCCGAGCACGTGTGGATGGTCTTCGATTCTACGGGTGTGTGGCTCGGCGAGATAGAGGTCCCGGGGCGGTTCAATCTTGCGGCCGCGGCCCGGGGGCGCCTGCTCGGCGTGGCGCGAGATTCGATGGACGTGCAGACAGTCGCGGTCTACCGGCTCCACACTGGCCTCAACTAGATCCCCGTCCAGACGGCGATTGCTCCGCAGGGGATCCCGCCCTGCTCGGAAAAGTGCATGTACTGCGCCGGCATCACGGATCCTTTGTATACCTCGATCGCAACAACCGAGGAAATCGAGATGATGTCGTTCAGGCTCACTGACCCCATGCGCCATCGGACCCCGTCAAGGAAAATCGCGGGCGTGCAGCCGCGTCGCATGCTGACTGATTCCCCACGGACCTGCACACCCGGAATCGTCTGAAGGATATCAGTCACTTTGGACGGTACATAGCGTCCTATCTCCTCCTTTTCGAGGAACTTACCGAACCCCATCCCCTCATCTCCGAACCGTTCCTTCCGCTCATAGTAGCCCCGTCTTTCGAGCCTCTGGTTCAGCATCCTGGGCATTCGCTCGCTGGTAACGGTGAGTGGCGCGAGCAGAACCG
>DASSKB010000146.1:0-12133 GCA_035690925.1 Longimicrobiaceae bacterium | reverse complement strand
TTATCGCTTTCTCATTCCCGCCTCGGCGCTCCTCGGCGCGTCGTTCCTCATCCTCGCCGATGCCCTCGCGCGCACCGTCGCCGCGCCCACCGAACTGCCCGTCGGCGTGGTAACCGCACTCGTTGGGGTGCCTATGTTCGTCTGGCTGCTCAGGAGGTCGGCATGAACGACGAGTGCGGGAGTGCGGGAGTGCGGGAGTGCGGAGGGGAAGTGGCATGGGAGGTGGAGGCGCTACGTTTTCGCTACCAAGACGCCAAACTCGATGCTGTTGATCGTGTAACGGCCAGTGTTGCGGCTGGGCGCTGCACCGCCGTTCTGGGGCCGAACGGGTCGGGCAAGTCCACGCTCATGAGGTTGATGCTGGGGACGCTCAGGCCTGACGAGGGCAGTATACGTTTCGGGGGGAAGGCGCTGAGTGGGTGGACAAGGAAGGAGCTGGCGCGGGAGATCGGGGTGGTGCCGCAGTTCGAGGAGGCGGCGTTCCCGATGTCGGTCAGACAACTCGTAGCGATGGGGCGCTATCCCACGCTCGGGCCCTGGAGACGCGAGGGCGATGACGATCGCCGGGCGATATCCACGGCTATGGACCGCTGTGAGGTCGCCGATCTCGCGGATCGTCCCATCGCCACTCTCTCCGGCGGCGAGAAACAGCGCGTGCGGGTCGCGCGGGCGCTCGCTCAGGAGCCGCGCGTGCTGGCGCTCGACGAGCCAACGCTCGCGCTCGATATCCGGCACGAGATGGCCATCTTCGAGCTACTGCGCGACCTCGTCGGCGGCGGAGTCACTGTCCTCATCATCACTCACAACCTCGACCTGGCCAGCCGCTACGCCGACAGCCTGATCCTTCTGGACAGAGGCAGAGTAGCAGCGCATGGCACCCCGACCGAGGTCATCGACGCCGACCTCCTCACCCGTGTCTATGGCTGGCCGGTTCGCATCTCCACCCACCCCGGCCCCGGCCCCGACACCGGTGCACCCCAGGTGGTACCGCTTGGCAGAAACGATTTCCGTCATTCCCGCGCACGCGGGAATCCAGCGTCTTCTCCGGAAGGGACACTGGATGCCCCGCTTCCGCGGGCATGACGGATCACACCAATAACTTCGCGAAATTCCATGTTTTGTCTGTCCATTCTCATATTCGCCGCCACAATACTCCCCGCGAGCAACCTCGCAGCCCAGCAGGTTACTTCCCCTGCGGATACCGTCCCGACCTACATCCTTGAGGGGCTGATAGTAACTACCACGCGCAGCACCGCGCTCCGCTCCGAGACCCCGCAGCAGATATCGGTGGTGACTGCGATGGAGATGAAGCGGAGTCCGGGCGAGGAACTGGCTGACGTGCTCAAGAAGGAGGTCCCGCTCAGCGTTATCCAGTTCCCGGGTTTGTTGGCGGGTGTATCGATACGGGGATTCAGACCCCAGTTCTCCGGTATCAACCCGAGGACCCTCATCCTGGTGAACGGCAGGCCTGCGGGAACGAGTAACCTGGCTATGCTGGACCTGGCTGCCGTCGAGCGGATCGAAGTCATGAAGGGCCCGGCGTCCGCACTCTACGGCTCCAGCGCTATGGGTGGAGTTGTAAACGTTATAACCCGTCAGTCCGGCGGTCCGGTAACCTCTACGATCTCCGCCGGCTACGGCAGCTTCGACACCTACGAGGCAAATTTGACCAGCGGCGGCAATCTCTCATCGCGGCTGAACTACGATCTCTCACTATCGATCTTCGAGCGGGCCGACGACTACCGGATCGGATCGACCAGCCTCTTCAACGACGGCACGGTAGTCAAGGTATTCGCCGACGGCACGCGTGAGATCGCGGATGAGCTAAAAGGCGATACTGTCCGTGACTTCACCGAGTATGGTACGCGCAGCGGAAGCGTTCGCTTGGGCTATGAGCTGAATCGGGACTGGCGCGCTGACGTCCGCGCCGGCGCCTTCATCGCCGATGGCGTACAGAGTCCGGGCGACGCAAACGCTCCGTGGGATGGTCGCGGCCTGAAGGATCTGGAGCGGTATACTGGCGAGGTGAGCCTGGACGGGGAGATCGATCGTCATAGGATTTCGGCACGCGCGTACGCAACGGACGAGACAGCGGCCTATTACAACGCGCCCCTCGAACCGAACTTCATCAACTTCCGCACACCCACGCTGACATATGGGGCGCAGCTGCAGGATGCCCTTTCGATCGGTGCGCACACGATTACAGCTGGCTTCGATTACTCCGCGGTCAGCGCCGAATCCGAAAGTTTCACCGACGCCGTCACCCGGGGCGCCCCGTACAGCCCGAATTCCGGCACAACGTCCGCCGCCCCATTCGCGGAGGCCCGCCTTTCGCTGCTGGACGAGCGGGTCACCATGACTCTTGGCGGACGTCTCGACTATATCACCTTCCAGGTCGAGGATGGTGAGCTTTTCGATGGGTCGGCCGTAGCCTCGACGAGCGAGAGCTATACTGTCTTCAATCCCAGCTTCGGTCTGCAGTATCTTGGCAAAGCGGGCGTGCGGGTTCACACCAGCGGTGGTCGCGCGTTCGTCACCCCCGACGCGTTCAACGTGGCGGGATATTCCGAGCTCGCGGCTGGCCCGGCGAACGTCGCCGTAACCCGTGGCAATCGGGCGGTGGAGCCGGAGAACAGCTTCACCTGGGATGTCGGCATCGGGATCGTGCGTCCTGAATCCGGTCTGGAAGCCGACCTCACCTACTTCGATACGTCCGTCCGCGACCGTATAACCACTCGCCGTACGCTCCCGGAAGAGGTGCAACTGACTGCGAGCGGTGACACCATTCGCAGCATCACGACCTATGTAAACGCAGATCGGGCCGAGATCCGCGGGCTCGAGGCGAGCCTAGCGTACGACCTGGGCGCACTCGCCGATTTCAGCTACTCGCTCAGGCTCTTCGCGAACGCCAGCCGGATACTTCAGGCCGAGGAGATATCCGGATCGGGCGCGGCAGTTTCCGTGGACGGCATACGAAATGTCGCGGACCTGACAGTCAATTATGGCCTCAGGTATGACGACCTCAACCAGTTCAGTGCGGCCGTGACGGGACGCTACGTCGGTGAGCGGCTCGACACCGACTTCACCGATTTCGCCAACATCGCCGACGTGCGGTATCCGCCGTTCATGGTGGTCGACCTCAGCACGAACATTCGGTTGGGCGATAGGTACGGCGTAGGCCTCTTCGTCACCAACGTGACGGACGAGAACTACTATGAGGTCCGCGGCTACAATCTGCCCGGCCGCGCGTTCAAGGTCCGCCTATCGGTAGATCTGTAGGGGCGGGCCTCGTGCCCGCCCTTGCAAGGCACCCACAAGGGGCGCCCCTACGCGCGGTTAGGTGCCCGCCCTTGCAGGGCACCCACAAGGGGTGCCCCTACGCGCGGTTAGGTGCCCGCCCTTCAATCGCGCACGCTTTCTGCACCTGTCGGGGCGTCACGAACGCAGATCCCCCGCGCACACCGAAACATGGGCCTCTCATTACGCCCCGAGCATCTGAAGCGATACAGCCAGATCGCGCATTTGTTGATGAAGTACGGCCGCTCGGATCTGGTCCGTAAAGCCGGGCTGGACGAGCTGGTCGACGAGGATGCCATCGAGCCCACTCCCACGCCGCCCGAGGCTGCGGATCTCGCGAGCGATCTGGAGAAGATGGGCCCCACATTCACGAAGTTGGGGCAGCTACTGTCTACCCGTGTAGACCTCCTGCCCGCGGCGTATACCGATGGGCTCGCGCGGCTCCAGGACAGCGTGGAGCCGTTCGATTTCGCCGAGGTCGAGCAGATAGTCGAGAGTGAGCTCGGAGTGCGGCTTTCGCGAGCATTCGCGGAGTTCGAATCGTCACCGTTGGCGGCCGCGTCTCTCGGGCAGGTCCATCGCGCGGTGCTCCGCGACGGCCGGGTGGTGGCGGTGAAGGTCCAGCGCCCGGGGGTCCGGGAGCGGGTGCAGCAGGATCTGGAGGCACTGGGTGAGATCGCGGCGTTCCTGGACGATCACACCGAGATGGGTCGCCGCTACGAGTTCGGGCCCATACTGGCCGAATCGCGCCAGGCGCTCATGCGCGAGCTTGACTACCGCGAAGAGGCTGCCAACCTGCGCACCCTCAGCGACAACCTGAGCGAGTTCGACAGGATAGTGGTGCCTGAGCCCGTAGCCGACTACACCACTTCTCGCGTGTTGACGATGGACTTCATTCGCGGTCGCAAGATCACCTCGGTGAGCCCGTTGGCGCGCATGGAGATGGAGGGGGAGGCTCTGGCCGAGGAGCTCTTCCGTGCCTACCTGAAGCAGATCCTCGTCGACGGCTTCTTCCACGCGGATCCGCACCCCGGCAACGTCTTCCTCTCGGACGATGGCCGCATCGCCCTTCTCGATGTGGGCATGGTGGGGCGGGTCGGACCCGCTATGCAGGACCAGCTGCTCCGGCTACTGCTCGCCATAAGCGAGGGGCATGGCGAGGAGGCCGCCGGGATACTGGTGCATATCGGCGAGCCACTGGAGGGCTTCAGCGATCGCCGGTTCCGGCGCGCCATATCAGACATCGTCGTTCGCAATCGCAACGCATCGGCCGCCGACCTCCAGATCGGGCGCGTGATACTGGATGTGAACCGGGGTGCGGGCATGAACGGTATCCGCGTGCCGCCGGAGCTGACGCTGCTCGGGAAAACACTCCTGAACCTGGACCAGGTTGGCCGCGTACTCGACCCGGATTTCGAACCCAACGCATCGATCCGCCGTCACGCCGCCGAGCTCCTGCAGCACAGGATGCTCAAGAACGCATCGCCAGCTAACGTGTTCTCGAACCTGCTGGAGATGAACGAGTTCGTGCAGCACCTCCCCGGCCGCCTGAGCCGCGTCCTCGACGCGGTGGCCGAAAGCGAGGTCGAGGTCAAGGTGCGCGTGATGAACGAGTCGCTACTCATGGAGGCGCTCCAGAAGGTGGCCAACCGCATCGCGCTCGGCCTGGTCCTCGCCGCACTCATTGTCGGCGCCGCCATGCTCATGCAGGTGGAGACGACATTCAGAATCCTCGGCTACCCGGGGCTCGCCATCCTCTGCTTCCTGGGCGCGGCGATTGGTGGGGTGATGCTCGTCATCAACATCCTCATGCACGATTGGCGAGCTGGCGATGACCATTCCCGAACCAAATAGTGCAACCATGACCCCGCTCCGCATCGCCGTCACCGGCTCGCACGGGATGGTCGGCTCGGCACTGGTCGAAGCCCTGAAAGGCAGTGGCTATGAGGTGATCCGCGTCGTCCGGTCACCGCCGGGATCCGGCAGCGCCGATATCTACTGGAACCCGTCGGACGCGGAGATAGATGGGCAAGCGTTCAACGGACTGGACGGCGTGGTCAATCTGGCCGGCGAGAACATCAACCAGCGCTGGACTTCCACAGCTAAGCAGAGGATTCGCCGGAGCCGGGTCGATGGAACCGAGCTCCTCGCGGGCGCGCTCGCAGCACTCGACTCACCACCGCGAGTGCTCGTGAACGCGTCGGCGGTAGGTTTCTACGGGGATCGCGGTGACGAGCATCTGACCGAAGGCAGTGGCGTAGGCTCCGGCTTCCTTGCCACCGTCGTTCGGGACTGGGAGAAGGCTACGGCGCCAGCGGCACGCGCGGGCATTCGCGTGGTCATGACCCGCTCCGGCGTGGTTCTCAGCGAACAGGGCGGCGCTTTGAAGAAGATGCTCCCCGCTTTCCGTATGGGCGTTGGCGGGACAATGGGCAGTGGCGAACAGTGGATGAGCTGGGTGTCACTCGCCGATGAGGTCGCCGGCATCCGTTTCGCCCTCGAGTCCACCGACCTGAGAGGACCGGTGAACCTCACTTCGCCCCAACCGGTAACCAACGCGGAGTTCACCCGAACCCTCGGTCGTGTCCTGGACCGTCCCGCATTCTTCCGCGTCCCCAGGGTCGCCCTGGAAATCGCCTTCGGTCAGATGGCCGAAGAGACTATCCTCGCGAGTCAGCACGCCGTATCCGACCGGCTTGTTCAGGCCGGCTTCGAGTTCAGATACCCGCAGCTCGAGCAGGCGCTACAGGCCGCACTCTAGCGCATCCGCAATTCCCGCGGAAGCGGGAATCCAGCGCCGTTCCCAGCAGGGACACTGGACTCCGGCTTTCGCGGGAATGACAGAACTCGAAACTTATGTTGTGATCCCACCGTAGTGTTCTGGGTCAACCAAATCGCCCTTCGCGGTATCTAACCTACTAAGCCGCCTGACGCGGGATCCTCAACTTCGACCGAATAAGCACCAGATGAAAGTACTGGCCGCCGCACTCCTTCTCATCGCCACACCGGTCTTTGGCCAGTCCCCAGTGAAAATTGCGACCGCCGAACGTGTTCAGAGCGCGATCCACATAGACGGCATCCTCGACGAAGCTGCCTGGTCGAATGTTGAGCCGGCGACGGATTTCACCGAGAGCTACCCGGATCCCGGTGCTCCGGCGAGTCAGCGGACGGAGGCGCGGATCCTTTATGACGACGCGGCGCTGTATGTGGGGATTCGCATGTACGACCCGCACCCGGACTCCATAGCCGCGCAGCTCGCGCGTCGCGACGCATCGGGCATCTACTCGGACTGGGTCCATCTCATCATCGACTCGTATCACGACCACCGCACGGCGTTCCGCTTCTCGGTGAACCCACTGAACGTCAAGAAAGATGTCTACACCTTCGACGACGGCAATGAGGACGCGAGCTGGGATGCTATCTGGGAGGTCGACACGCGGATCGACTCACTCGGCTGGACGGCCGAGTACAGGATCCCGCTCTCCCAGATCCGCTTCAGTGGCGATGAGCCCGAGGGCGGGCGCGTCTGGGGGCTTCAGATCATGCGGGACATCGCGCGGCGGGATGAACGGGTCGCGTGGTCGCCCTGGACGCCGCAGGATCCTGGGTTCGTCTCGAGATTCGGCGATCTGGTCGGTCTGACCGGCATAACACCTCCTACCAGGTTGGAGATCACCCCTTATATAAGCGCTCAGGTGGATCGCTCGCCTGTGAACGCGAGCAATCCGTTTCACGAAGCGACCGACGCGACCGGTTCGATCGGTGTGGACCTCCAGTACGGGCTGCCGGCGGGACTTACGTTGACGGCGACTGTCAATCCGGACTTCGGGCAGGTAGAGGTCGATCCATCAGTGGTGAACCTCTCCGCCTTCGAGACTTTCTTCCCTGAGAAGCGCCCGTTCTTCGTGGAGGGCTCTGACGTCTTTCGCTTCGGTCAGACGCGGAGCTTCAACAACTACGCATTCGAGGAGTACTTTTACTCACGCCGGATCGGTCGGACTCCGCAGCGTCGGCTGGGCGGTTCGGAGATTCTGTACACCGACGCGCCCGACCATACGACCATTCTCGGTGCCGCGAAGGTGAGCGGAAAGACCGGCGGGTGGACGATAGGGCTGATGGACGCCGTGACCGCCGAGGAGCAGGCCGAATACATCGTAGCCAGCGGCGACGAATTGGCCGCGCCTGTGGAGCCGCTCACCAACTATTTCGTGGGTCGTGTGCGCCGTGACTTCCGTGGAGGGAATACGGTGCTCGGGGGGATGGTGACGGCAACGAACAGAAAGATGGGTGGATCTGCGTTCGACGGGCTGCTCCGGTCGCAGGCGTACCTGGGCGGCGTGGACTTCGAGCATTCGTGGGCCGACCGCGCCTGGACCCTGAGCGGGTATGCAGCCGGCAGTCTCGTTGAGGGCGATGCCGACGTGATCGCCGCCACTCAGTTATCGAGCGCGCGCTACTATCAACGGCCGGATGCGGATTACCTCGACTTCGACCCTTCGCGAACTTCGCTGACGGGTCACATGGCCGAGCTGGCGATCCAGCACGCGGGTGCATGGGACGGGTCGCTTGCATACAAGGAAGTCAGTCCTGGATTCGAGATAAATGATCTCGGCTTCCAGAGCCGAACCGACTACCGCGCCGTCACCACTTTCCTGGGACGCCGGATCTCCGAACCGGGCGAACTCTTCCGGAGCTACTCCTATAGCGCATATTCGTATCACGTCTGGAACCGCGGCGGCGATAGAATTCTGGACGGCTACGCGGGCGGGATCAACGGAACGCTCAACAACCTCTGGTACGGTGGAATCAACCTCACCTACAGGCCAGAGTACTACTCCGACAGGTTTACGCGTGGAGGGCCGTTGGCAGGAGTACCGAGCGAATGGCAGGCCAATTTGCACGGTGGCACGGACTCGCGGAAGGCCGTCGCCGGCGGTGGTGATCTCTCCATCGCCCGAAACGACGCCGGCGCGTTCAGTCGCTCCCTCGGAGTTTTCCTTGACCTGAGGCCATCGTCATCCGTGCGGATAAGCCTCAGCCCGAACCTCTCGCTGGATGAATCCAAGGGTCAGTACGTTCGCGCGGTCACGGACCCGCTCGCCGATGCGACCTTCGGGACGCGCTACGTATTCGCTGATCTCCAGCAGACCACACTCGCTCTGGATACGCGGCTGGACTGGACCTTCACTCCGACGCTTTCGCTTCAGCTCTACGCACAGCCGTTCATCGCCGCCGGCGACTACTCTGCGTTCAAGGAGTTCCGGCAGCCGGGCGAGTTCCTCTTCGACGTGTACGGTGATGACCGCGGCACAGTGGTGCGCGACGAGGGCGAGAACGGAAGCGGCAGCTACACTGTGGATCCTGATGCCGGCGGCCCCGCGCCGCAGTTCAGCTTCGGGGACCCCGACTTCAATATCCGCAGCCTGCGTGGCAACGCTGTGCTCAGGTGGGAGTATCGGCCCGGCTCAACCATCTTCCTGGTCTGGCAGCAGCAGCGCAGCGGATTCGAGCCACTCGGTGAGTTCGATTTCGGACGCGATGCACGGGCGATATTCCGGCAGCCGGCACAGAACATCTTCCTTATAAAGGCGACGTACTGGATCGGGTAGCGCCCCTTTCGCGCGGGCGCCGGGTTCCCCAAGTTGTGGGCTTGACCGCCCCTCCGCCCGCTCCAAGAGGAATCGCGATGACCCGTCGTTTCACCTCGGCCGCATGCGCCACTGTGCTCGCGCTGGCCATCCTGCTCGCCGGTCCAGCAAATCTTACAGCCCAGGACTCCATCCCCTCCATCGCCGAGAAGACGGAGGGGATGACGAAGATGGACGGCTTCATGCCGCTCTACTGGGACGCCGACGCGGGCAAGCTCTGGATGGAGATCGCCCGCTTCAATGAAGAGCTCATCTACGTGAGCTCGCTCCCGGCGGGCGTCGGTTCCAACGACATCGGCCTCGACCGCGGGCAGCTCGGCGGTGAGCGGATAGTATACTTCGAGCGGGTGGGCCCCAAGATCCTTATGGTTCAGCCCAACTACCGCTTTCGCGCCACGGGCAACAACGCGGCCGAGAAAAAGTCGGTGGAGGACGCTTTCGCGAAGTCGATCCTCTGGGGCTTCAAAGTCGCGGCAGAGACTGACGGGCGGGTGCTGGTCGACGCCACCGATTTCGCGCTCCGCGACGTGCACGACGTTATCGGGACCCTGGAACAGACCGACCAGGGCAGCTTCAAGCTGGACCCGACGCGCAGCGCGCTCTATCTGGAGCGCACCAAAGCCTTCCCCGAAAATACGGAGATCGAGGCGACGCTGACCTTCGTGGGTGACTCCGAAGGCCGCTTCCTCCGCAGCGTTGTGCCCACTCCCGACGCGGTGACAGTTCGCGAGCACCACTCGTTCGTGAAGCTGCCGGAGCCCGGGTTCCAGATGCGCCTCAGCGATCCGCGCGCGGGCTACTTCGGTATCGAGTACGAGGACTACTCCAAGCCGCTCGGCGTCTCCATGACCCAGCGCTTCATCTCCCATCACCGGCTGCAGAAGAAGGACCCCACGGCGGCCGTGAGTGAGGCGGTGGAGCCGATCATCTACTACCTGGACCCCGGTGTGCCGGAGCCCGTCCGCTCGGCGCTCCTGGACGGCGCACGCTGGTGGAACCAGGCGTTCGAAGCGGCAGGATATAAGGACGCGTTCCAGGTCAAGATACTGCCCGAGGACGCCGACCCCATGGATCTGCGCTACAATGTGATCCAGTGGGTGCACCGCTCAACGCGCGGATGGAGCTACGGCTCTTCGATTACCGACCCGCGCACGGGCGAGATCCTGAAGGGCCACGTGAGCCTCGATAGCCGCCGCGCCCGGCAGGACTATCTGCTCGCCGAGGGCCTGATATCTCCCTACACCGACCCGAACACCCTCCCGCCGGAGATGGAAGCGCTGGCGGTAGCGCGCATCCGCCAGCTCTCCGCGCACGAGGTCGGCCACACGCTCGGCATCGCCCACAACTACATAGCTAGCACGCAGGGCAACGCTTCGGTGATGGATTACCCCCACCCGAACGTGACGATCAACGAGGATGGCACGCTCAATATCTCCAATGCCTACGACGATGGGATCGGCGAGTGGGATAAAGTCGCGATCGCCTACGGATATCAGGACTTTCCCGAGGGTGTGAACGAGGAGGAAGCGCTCGACCAGATACTGGCCGAAGCGCGCCAGAACAACCTGACCTTTCTGAGCGATGGCGATGCGCGGCCCACCGGCAGCGCACACCCGCGCGTTCACCTCTGGGACGATGGTGTCGACGCCACGACCGAGCTACAGCGTGTAATGGAGGTCCGCCGGATAGCACTGGATAACTTCGGGGAGGCTGCTATCCGCTACGATCGACCGCTCGCAACGCTCGAGGAAGCGCTGGTTCCGACCTATCTCCATCATCGCTACCAGGTGGAAGCAGCTGTCAAAACGGTGGGCGGCCTGTATTACACCTACGCCGTCCGTGGCGATGGACAGGACCCTCTGCGCGCCGTGCCCGCCGACGAACAGATGCGGGCGCTGGAGGCGGTAGTTGCAACGCTCGATCCGACGGTCCTGACGCTGCCCGAGGAGGTGCTCGAGCTCATCCCGCCTCGTCCTTATGGCTTCGGAATGCACCGCGAGCTCTTCGACCGCTATACCGGCATAACCTTCGACGCCATAGCACCCTCGGTGGCAGCATCCGAGCTGGTGATATCGCTCGTGCTCCAGCCGGAACGCGCCGCGCGCCTGGTGGAGCAGCACGCGCTCGATGAATCGATGCCCGGACTCGCCGAAGTCGTCAGCGTCCTGGCGGATGCGACCTTTGGTGCGGATGTCGACGGCGGCTACGAGGCGGCCGTGAACCGCGCGTCGGAGCGCGTCTTCGTCGAGGAGCTGATGCGGCTGGCCTACACCGCGCCCATGCCGCAGGTGCAGGCGGTGGCGACCCTCGCGCTCACCGAGCTCGCCATCGACCTCCAGCAGATGGCCGGCACCGACGATGCCAGCGAGCGAGCCCACGCGCTCCTGCTCGCGCAGGATATCCAGCGCTACCTCGAGCGACCCTACGCGCCCGAGCGCCGGACCGAGGTGCTCGCACCGCCGCCCGGTTCGCCGATCGGGGGATGATGCCTCGGCTTGGACCGGAACCGAACGTGTAGGGGCAGGCCTTGTACCTGCCCTGGCGTGGGCACCCACAAGGGGTGCCCCTACAAACCGAAATAACCGCATATGAAACACACATTTCGACTCTCGCTATTCTTCCTCCTCACCCTCCTCGCGCTACCGCTGAGCGCGCAGCAGCTGGCGGACCTCATAGTTACCGACGCCCGCATCTACACGGTAGATCAGATGCGACCAGTAGCAGCGGCGATGGCGGTCGCTGACGGCCGGGTCCTCTTCGTGGGATCCGAGCAGGGCGCCGCTAGCCTGCGTGGCCCGTCCACCCAGGTGCTCGATCTGGACGGCAAGACGGTTATCCCGGGGATGGTCGATGCCCACGCTCACCTTCTGGGCCTCGGTCAGGCGCTCCGCACGGTCGACCTGGTCGGAACGGCATCCTACCAGGAAGTCATCGATCGCGTTGTCGCGCGCGCTGTTGAAATGCCGGAAGGCACCTGGATAATCGGTCGCGGCTGGGATCAGAACGACTGGGGAAACACGCAGTTTCCCACGCACGACGCGCTATCGGCGGCTGTACCGGACCACCCCGTCTACCTGACGCGCGTGGATGGCCACGCGGCGCTTGCTAACGCCGCCGCGATGGAGATAGCAGGTATAGCCGCATCCACGGCCGACCCGGAGGGCGGCCAGATAATCCGTCTGTCGAAC
>DASSKB010000145.1:0-5817 GCA_035690925.1 Longimicrobiaceae bacterium | reverse complement strand
AAATGAGCCGGAAAATTGCTGCGAGTTATTCGACGATTCGCCGTCCATTTCCGTTCGAATGCCGGCGCTGAAAACCCAGAAATTCCACGGGTCGTCGATCGGCCCCGTCAGATCGGCAATCCCCTCTTCAGGGTCGGGTGCGGTATAATCGATTTCTAATCCGGATGCCGCGGCCGAGGCCGATACATAAGGAAGAAGCCCCATTCTCAATGTTCTGGCGAGCAGCCTCCGGCGGTCGTCGTCGGTATCGGTGGGGAGCGTCGAAACCGTCACCGTATCGTCGACGCCGGCAAACGGGCCCAGGCCGAGAAAGGCGAGATTGAATTGCCGGCCGCCAGCGCCAGTCTCCTGGCCGGTTATCAATACATGAACATCGGCAGCGCTCCGGTCCCGCACCCAGCTTACGAACTCGATCTCCGTGCGGAAGTAATCGAAGTCACATCCATACGTTTGACAATCCAGAAAGACGCGGGCAAAGCGTTTGTCGATATTCCCGGCGTCGAGATCTACCGGAGCGACCTGAGCGCTCGAGGCTCGGGCATCGGAGGCTAAGCAGATCGCAGCTAACGCGAGAATACCGAATATACGGATCATTAAGAAGCAATTTCACATGGAAGGTGGTGCTCAGGCCTCAAACCTAAGTTTTGGATCCCATACACGCGAGATCGGAGGCCGGTTTATACCACGAAATGCATTCACGTGGTCACCAAGTGCATTCTGGCCTATCCTAATCGGGGCTTCAAAGACTCTCCAGGAACCGGATGAGACTTTCCTGCATCAGCCTGCCGAGCGCCGCGAATCTGGCCCGGACCGGAGCGGCCTCTCCCCCATGCTCCATGATAGCGTCTCTGAGACTGAAAGCTCGGTCGTCGTGGAGATACCTGTCCCTGCGCCCCAGCCCCATGAGCATCTCGGTTCGGGTTTCCCGCGGGGACGCGGTGTAGCCGCAAGTGCTCGCCAGCCCGGGTCCCAGATCGTGGAGGAGGAGGTCCGAGTAGAGATAGACCTCCTTGTTGTCCAGCGCTGGGATATCGCTGTCACCCGTTGCCATGGACGGCACGTGGCACGATGAGCATCCGATGGATTTGAAGATCTCTTCACCCTGTGCCACGAAGCTCGCTGCATCCGGGTCGCCCGGGATTCTGCGCGCGGGAGGCGCGAGGAAGCGAACGTAGTCCGTCAGTAGCTCCACGGTTCGCTGATTGACCTCGGGATCAGGGGCGGGGTCCGTCCCTTCCGGCAATGGCGACCCTGCAATCGTCAGGTCATGAGGCGCTAGCGGAGTCGTCAAACCCATCTCGAAACGGAGAGCTGTCCCGACGAATCCTTCGATCGAAAGTATGTCGGCTTTGCGGCTGAACCTGCCCACCACCCCTGCAGAATCCCTCGCGGCGCGCCCCGAGATTCCATCGCCATCGGCGTCGGCTGAATCTTCACGCTCCAGAATTGTCTCGGCGGGAATCTCCTCCACCAGGCCCAGCCCGAAGAGGAACGGCACGCTGAATTTCCCGCGTTCTGTCGCTCTCGCCGGGAACGGCTCTTCATTGATCCCGTGGGCAAGGAGAAGCGGAGTCGCTTGAGTCCGTACGTTCTCGCCGCCCTCGGAGCGCAGGAGGTCGCAATCGGCGGGAGGCGTAAAGCGCGTAGCCTTTATCAGGAACTGTTCGCCCGTGCCCCCGGCAACCGGCTTGGTGTGGCAGGCGCTGCACTGATTCTCATTGAACAGCGGACCGACCCCCTCAGCGGGCGTATAGACGCGGTTGAACAGCGCCTCGCCCTGTCGGAAGCGCGCGAGCTCCGCCGGACGTAGACCCGGTAAGGGTTCGCCCAGCGGGGTTGCTGGTATCGTCTCGGGTGGTGACGAGCAGGACGCCATAGGCAATAAGATGCTCACGGCGAGCACCCACTTCCGGATGTTCGACATTGGAATGGCGGCGGTGATCGTATAAGGATACTCGACAAGGATATAGAAAACTAACTGCTAACGCACCTATTGACACCCGCGCTTTCGAGGACTATCGTGAGCTTACATTCCAAAGTTAAAACCGTCCGGAAGAGTTTTGCACCGAGTCTGCCCGAGCGCAGACCGGCCATTCACTTGGCGCGTGATGCATACTCTATGGAACCTCGATAGGCGAGGTCCCGCACACAATCGGATCGTTTCCCACGATCCGCCCTCGTCACCCCAACTCGGAGGATTCCAGGGCCCACGTCTCGCAAGTTCCATCCAGAATGTTGCAGTTCTGCAGTTTCACACTACGTGTACTCACTGGAGAGGAAAGATGGACAAGAACCGAGTCAGGTCACTATTTACCGCGGTGCTATCCGCGGTGTTGTTGACCACTGCGGCTCCACTAGCCGCCCAGACCACGGGCACAATCCGTGGAACGGTCACAGATGCCAATACTCTAGCTCCGCTGAACGGTGCCCAGGTCTCTATCGTCGGCACCGGCCAGGGAACGCTCACGAACTCCGCGGGTGAGTTTATAGTTCCGGGTCTGCCCGCCGGCACCTTCACGGTGCGCGTTCAGATGCTCGGGTACAGCGATGGCGAGCAGGATGTCACGGTCTCCGCAGGTCAGGCGGCGACAGTCGATTTCCAGCTCTCTCAGAGCGCGATCGCGCTGGATGAGGTGGTAGTCACGGGCACCGCCGGCGGCACGCAGATGCGCGCCATCGGTAACGCTGTGTCCTCCATCGACGCCGCCGAGATCACCGAGGTTGCACCGGTCACCGACATGCAGGAGTTGCTCGTCGGGCGTACACCCGGCCTCAACATCATGTCGAGCTCCGGTCAGGCGGGCGCCAGCTCCAGGATCCGCATCCGCGGCGCCAGCTCGCTTTCAGCCGGCAACGAACCGGTGTTCATCGTGGATGGTGTTCGGATGGTTTCCGGCAACCTTGGCGGTGGCAGCACGGTTCAGAGCATCAACGCACTGGACGCGCTCAACCCCAACGACATCGCCTCGATCGAGGTGATCAAGGGACCTGCGGCAGCCACGCTCTACGGCGCCGAGGCCGCTGGCGGCGTTATCCAGATCATCACTAAGAAGGGCGCGGCATCCGGCGACGGGATTCAGTGGACCGCAGATTTCGAAATGGGGCAGTCGGATTGGCATGCGAATATCCCGACTACTTACACCCTCTGCACCGAAGGCAGGATCGGCAGCAGCACCTGGCCCGGATGTGCCAATGTCGAGCCGGGTACTGTATTGAGTGAGCAGCCACTCCTGAAGGAGAACGAGTGCCTGTACACCGAGAATTGTCAGCCCAACGCTCTGCGCACTGGTGATCAGTTCGGCTTCAATATCTCGGCGAGTGGCGCGGGCGAGGATTTCACCTACTACCTCTCCGGCGAGCATAACGACGAGGAAGGTGTTTACTACAACAACTTCGCGAAGAGGACGGCCGGCCGAGCAAATATCGGCTTCAGCCCGACTGAGAAGCTCAGCTTTCAGGTGAACACCTCGTACTCGCAGACCCATGTCAAGATGCCGCTGGCGAACAACTCGTCCAACAGCATCCTGCGTAACGCGCTCCGCGGGCGGCCCGGCCGCGATTCTCCATGGGCGCCAGGCTATCGTGGTTTTTCGCCGGAGATCAGCAATCAGTACGACCGACAGGTCTTCACCGAGCGGACGATCTTCTCCCTCACGGGTAACTACAGCCCATGGGATTGGTTCCAGAACCGTCTAACGGTCGGTCTCGATAACAACGAACGACTTCAGCAGGTCTTCTACAGGATCGACGAGACCGGCCGCGAGCCGTGGGGCGCGACTGACGCAACCGGCACTATCGACCGGTTCCTTCCTGAGCGTCACTACTGGACAGTCGATTACGCAGGTACTTTTACTGCCGACATTACCAGCGACTACACCTCTGATACATCCATCGGAATGCAGCTCAACCGTCGCGCGACGAACGAGTATGGCATCCGAGGTGAGGGGCTGGTCGCGAACAATCTCAACCTGGTCAGCTCAGCAGCCATCTCCGACGGCTCTGAAGACTTCTCCGAGCAGACCTCGCTGGGCTTCTACCTTCAGGAGCAGGTCGGATACAAGAACCGGCTTTTCGGAACCGTCGCGGTGCGAGTAGATGACAACTCCGCGTTCGGCTCAGAGTTCAATCTTGTCTACTATCCGAAGGCGCAGCTTTCGTACGTGATATCGGAAGAGGATTTCTTCACCGTGCCTTTCGTGGACGAGCTGCGGCTACGCGGAGCATGGGGTAGAGCTGGTAACGCACCTGCGCCGTTCTCGGCCGACCGCACTTACGAGCCACAGGTTACCACCTTTGTAGACGACGAGGGCACCGAGACCGCCGTCAATCAGATTGCGCAGGCGGCTTACGGCAATCCGAACCTTACGGCGGAGACCGGTTCCGAAATCGAAGTCGGCTTCGACGCGGGCTTCCTGGACGGACGGGCCAGCCTGGAGTTCACGTACTACAATCAGCACACGTACGACGCTCTTGTCTCCGTTCCGGATCCGCCATCGAGCGGCTTCACCGGCAACCACCTCATCAATATCGGTGAGATTGCCAACAGCGGTTTCGAGGTTCTCATCAACGCCACGCCGGTTCTTACGGAGAATGTGGCCTGGGACGCGATCCTGAGCATGTCCACCAACTCGAACGAGCTGATTTCATTCGGTGGCGCTCGGGAAGCCATCACGTTCGGGTCATTCGCAGACGTTCAGAAGCACACGGAAGGCTATCCATTGGGCGGATTCTGGGCCGTGGACGTTGTGCGCGATGCAAATGGGAATCCCGTAGTCGATGAGGACGGCGACGTCACTGTCGATTTCAACAACGAGGAGTTCGTCGGGCCGATGCTGCCTACTCGCCAGGTAGCGCTGAGCAACACGCTCACGCTCTTCGGTAACCTGCGGCTCTATGCCAACCTGGATTACAAGGGCGGCAACTACCAGTGGTGCGCCATCTGCTCGATCAACAACCGAACAGATCGCAACACCTGGCTCGTGAACGACCCCAACGCCGATCCGGTCGATGTGGCAGTTTACCAGAGTCTGCAGACGAAGGAATGGATCTATCCGGCCGACTTCCTCAAGCTGCGCGAGCTTTCCGCCACCTATTCGCTTCCGAGTCAGTGGGCGAACGCTTTCCGCGCAACGGCGGCCAGCTTCACGCTTTCCGGTAGAAACCTCTGGATGTGGACCAACTACGGGGGTCCGAACGATCCTGAGGTGGCATTCGACAGCACATCGGGCTTCGGCGGGACAGACTACGCTTCGACGCCCATGATGCGCCGGTTGTCGGCCTCCCTGCGCTTTGTGTTCTGATGAAAAATTCACAGACACAACCGCGCAAGGACAATAAAATCAACAAGAGGACGCCCATCATGAAACTATCCAACGCTATTAGGGCCGGCGCGGTAAGCCTGGCACTCGGTAGCACACTAGCGCTCGGGGCGTGCGACGCCATCGACGATATGCTGGTAGTCGACAACCCCGAGACAATTCAGCCGGGTGAGCTCAACGATGAGCGGCTGATCGACGTGCTGGCCAACAGCCCGCCAGGTGAGCTCCAGGACATGTACGACGAGCAGATCGTGTGGCTCGGAAGTATGCTCACGGACGAGGTGGTCCAGGGCATCAACTGGGAGCAGACGGCGCGCACGAGCCAGCGCATCATCCGTTACAACGAGGGTGATGCAGATGATATGTACGAGACTATCCACCAGTTGCGGATGATCTCCGACACTGTCGCGGCCAGGCTACGGGAGCTCGTCGAGGATCCCGCATCGAGCGCCGAGCTCGCGCAGACGCTTGTTTATGGCGGCTACAGCTACATCTTCGC
>DASSKB010000144.1:0-13476 GCA_035690925.1 Longimicrobiaceae bacterium | reverse complement strand
CACATAATCCGCGTGACCGGGGCAGTCCACGTGAGCGTAGTGACGGCTCTCCGTCTGATACTCCACGTGCGAGGTCGCGATCGTGATCCCACGAGCACGCTCCTCCGGAGCCTTGTCGATGTTGTCGAACGAGACGAAGTCTGCCAGCCCCTTCGCCGCCTGATTGCGCGTTATTGCCGCCGTCAACGTCGTCTTGCCGTGGTCGACGTGACCGATCGTTCCGATGTTTACGTGCGGCTTCGTCCGCTCAAACTTAGCCTTGGCCATTGGTTTGGTTCCTGGTTGCTAAGAAATGGATCACTGAACAAACACCCCTGCGAGGCACACAGGCCTGGCAGGAGTCGAAAATGGAGCGGGCGACGAGACTCGAACTCGCGACCCTCAGCTTGGAAGGCTGATGCTCTACCAACTGAGCTACACCCGCCCAACAACAACTACGAGTTAAAGCAAAGCCACTGAGCACGCGCAGCGTGCGAAGAACTGAGCTACACCCGCCCAAAACACAACACCCCTCCGCCATGATCGCTCGGGCCCGGGGGCCGCAAGCTGGCGAAGGGACTTGAACCCCCAACCTGCTGATTACAAATCAGCTGCTCTGCCAATTGAGCTACGCCAGCGCGGGGCAAGACCACAAAAGTAGGTCTGATCCGCGAAACTGTCAACCCCGATCCTCATCGCGCCCGAGCACTTAACGCCGCTCACGCCTGAACGCTCCACCTCGGACCGTGCGGGGTGTCTTCGACGATCACGCCGCGTGCCGCGAGCTCGTCCCGAATGGCGTCCGCGCGCGCGAAGTCACGGTCCTTGCGAGCGCTCTGCCGAGCCTCGATGCGTTCATCGACCCACGCCACCAGGTCGTCATCGCCCTCGCTCTCCTGATCGGCCAGCGCGAGGAAGCCGAGTACACTGTCCATGCGCTCGAAGGCGGCGAGCGCGGCGTCGCGCTCCGCCTCGGTAATAGTGCGGTCGCCGAGCTCGTCGAGTCGCGCGTTGACCTCGGGTACGAGGCGGTGGACTGCCGAGAGGGCGACGCTGGTATTGAGGTCGTCGTCCATCGCGGCGGCGAAGGCACCCAGCGCATCGGCAGCGTGGCGCTCCAGGCGCGGCGTATCGTCGGCCCGCGCGTGCAGGTCGGCGGGATGCCGACGGAGTCGGTCGCGGGTATTCCGCACACGGCGGACGGCTTCGCGGCCGGCGGCGAGCGCATCGAATGTGAAGTTGAGTTTGCTGCGATAGTGGGCGGTGAGGAATACGTAGCGAATAGACGACGCCTTGACGCCTCTGTCCAGGAGATCCTGAAGGGTGAAGATGTTGCCAGTAGATTTGGCCATCTTCTCGCCGTCCAGCTGGAGGAATTCACCGTGCAGCCAGTAGCGTGCGAACGGTGATCCCGTTGCGCCCTCCGACTGGGCGATCTCGTCTTCGTGATGGGGAAAGATGAGGTCGATCCCTCCCGCGTGGATATCGAAGGTCTCGCCGAGCTCGGCCATACTCATTACCGAGCACTCGATGTGCCAGCCCGGGCGACCCGGACCCCATGGCGTCTGCCAGACCGCGCCTACCTTCTCGTCCTCCGGCTTGGCGGCCTTCCAGAGAGCGAAATCTCGGGCATCGTCCTTTTCATAGCTGTCATCGGCCACTCGGTCGCCGCGGCGACCGCCCTCGAGATCGATGCGCGAGAGCTTGCCGTATTCCGGGAATGCTGAGATATCGAAGTAGACGGAGCCGTCAACGACGTAAGCCAGCTCCTTCTCGAGCAGCGTTTCGATGAGCTCGATCATACCGGGAATATGGCGGGTAGCCCGCGGGTACACGTCGGCGCGGGCGAGCCCCAGCGCGTCCAGGTCCGCGAAGAGCGCATCGGCGAACGGCTCCGTATACCCCTGCAGCGAGGTCCCCGCCCTGTTTGCGCCGGTGATGGTTTTGTCGTCGACGTCGGTCAGGTTCATGACAAACTTGACCTCGTATCCGCGATACTCGAGGTAGCGGTGCAGGATATCGGCAAAAAAGAAGGTCCGCATATTCCCGATATGCGGAAGCGCGTAGATGGTAGGGCCGCACAGGTACACGCCGACCCGCCCATCGTGAAGCGGCACGAACTCTTCTTCACGACGGGTGAGAGTGTTGTAGAAACGTAGTGGCATTTAAGCGAAGACTGTCAATTGACGGCCGGTCAGCGTCCGGTGAATGGGGAAGCTTTCAAGGTATCAGACGGAGTTCCGTGATCCGCCAACCACGTCCTTCCCAGACCGCGCCTATGTAAAGCGTCTGAGTCTGCGGGTTGGAGACACCGCGCGAGCGAAAGGTCCAGGAGATCTCACCGAAACCCTGAGGCGGCGAATCTCCCGCGATCGTGACGCGTGCCGGTCGAACTGAGATGCTCTGGCGGTCCGCGAACAGAGCGCGGAATGCGGCGGCGGCGTGTCGTGCCTGCACAGCGCTCGTCTCTCCGCCGATTTCCAGCAGAATACGACCATCGGCCGGAGCGAGTGTGGCTATACCGCCCGCCTCCGCGTTTGCCCAGAGCCGCGCAACGCGCTGAACGAAGACTTCGAGTGGAACGGTAACAGCGGTCTCGCGCTGAGCCTGAGCGGGAGACGGGGTCACCAGGATGAGCGGGACAGCCAGGAACAGGAGTACCGCAAAGCGAATCATGCCGGAGCCTGTTCCGAAATTCCAAGGCGGAGCCCCGTCACAACCGCCTCGTACGCGGCCTCGGGATGGGCCGCGGCGGTCACTGATCGGCCAATCACTATATAGTTCGCACCGAGTCTAGCGGCTTCCTCGGGAGTGGCGACTCTGGACTGGTCATCGGCACGATCACCAGGGAGCCTGATTCCTGGAGTCAGAATCAGCAGGCCCCGGTCACCGATGGCTCTTATATCGGGGATCTCTTTGACCGACGCCACCACACCGTCCAGCTCGCTCGCTACAGCTATGCGCGCGAGCCGCACGACTTCGTTGGTAACCGATGCATCCGGACGGCCGGATACCTGTCTGACCGCCGAGTCGGAAAGTGAAGTGAGAACTGTCACCGCCAGCAGCTGAGGGGCGTCGCGGCCGAGGCCATCGGCTGCGTCACGCGCGGCGTTCAGCATGTCGGCTCCGCCGGACGCGTGCAGCGTCAACAGCTCAACGCCCAGACCAGCCGACGATTCTACCGCACGCGCAACGGTATTGGGAATATCGTGGAGCTTGAGGTCGAGGAACACTCGACGTCCAGCGTCGCGGAGACGGCGCACCACATCGGGGCCCGCGGCGGTGAAGAGCTGCAGTCCGACCTTGACGAACGACGCTCTGGGTACGCGCCGGATGAGCGCGAGCGCGTCCTCGGAGCTCTGCACATCGAGCGCGAGGATGGGCGTGGGTCGCCGCTTTTCCTCCTCGGGCCGTAGCGTGGGGCTCGAATAAATACTCATCTCTTAGCGTACCCGTCTAATGGTCCTGTGATCCCTGGTGAGCTCGGGAATCTCATGGTCGATGTGAGGAGCCGCTCGCGATGGTTGTGGCGGCAGTTCTGGCGAAGAAATCCTGGACGGCCCGAGTAAGTTGCTCAGCTATCTCCTGCTGATGCTGTGGGTCGTTCAGCATGCGCTCCTCCGCGGGGTTGCTGATGAACCCGGTCTCGACAAGAACGGCCGGCATGAAAGCGCCGATGAGGACGACGAATCCCGCCTGCTTAACGCCACGGTTCGGGCCGGGATGCACGCCGTCCAGACGCCTCTGGATCATGTCGGCCCAGTTGCTCGAGTCGCGTAGATACTTATTCTGCCGAAGGTCATTGAAGATAAAGCTGAGCGGATCGACGTCGTCGGCGCCGGGAGTTTCGTATCGCTGCGCGGAGTTCTCCATAGCAGCTACCCGGCGGGCGTCGTCGGTCTTGGCCTCAGAGAGGAAATATGTCTCGAAGCCCTGTGCGGACCTGCTGTTGTTGGCGTTCGCATGAATGGACATGAAAAGTGCCGGGCGGGGCTCGCCGCCCTCGTCGCGCCAGCTGTTGGCCAGCAGCGGTCTATCGCCCAGGGCGATGAGGGTGTCGGTCGTCCTCGTCATGCGAACATCCAGCGACGGGTCCTGCCTGAGTAAGGCCGCCACCCGCCTGGCGATGTCGAGCACGACATCCTTTTCCTTTGTACCGCCGCGCCCGATCGCGCCAGGATCCACTCCGCCGTGACCCGCGTCGATGACCACCAGCTTCTGTTGCGCGGTGAGCGGTACTGCTACCCCCAGCAGCAAGAGGCAGAGTAGAATTCGATAGTACTTATGACACTTTCCAACCACGCTCCATATCCCTTTCCACCGCGCGTTCGCGCAGGTCCTGACGCTTATCGTGCAACTTTTTACCCTTTACCAGTGCAAGGGTTACCTTGGCCACGCCCCGACGAAAGTACAGCTCGAGCGGAACGAGCGTGAGCCCCTTCTGCTCCACCTGTCCCACCAGCTTGCGCAGCTGCTGCGATCTCAGGAGCAGCTTGCGGGTTCTCAGTGGTTCGTGGTTGTACCTGTTGCCCGCTTCGTATGGTGAAATATGGAGGTTGTGAAGCCACAGCTCACCACCGCTCAGCCGTGCGAACGAGTCCTGGAGATTGGCGCGCCCATCACGGAGTGCCTTGACCTCCGTGCCCTGCAGCACGAGACCTGCCTCCCACGTATCCAGTATGTGGTATTCGTGACGCGCTTTGCGGTTCCTGACGATGATCTTGCGACCGTCGTCATCGCCCGACTTTGTCATGCGTTCATCAACATTTCTTGGGTGACCATCATTCCAGCACCTCTCGCTGCGTTCGCCGGATGCGGTAGAGCTCGTATACCTGGCCGACTTCGCCGCCCAGGACAAACACGACGGCCGAGTAGTAGATCCAGAATACTAGCACCACTATCGTCGCAAGGTACCCGTAGGTGGTCGTATAGTTCGCGAGATGTGCAACATACCAGGCGAATACCGATTTGAGGATCTCGAAAACGACGGCCGTGAACGTCCCGGCCACCAGAGCGATTCGCCAGTTGATCCGCCTGGCCGGAAGGAAACGATAGATCAGCACGAACATGGCGAAGATGAAGGCGAAAGCCAGCAACTGTGCCCACAGCGCCTGGAAAGCGCGCAACGGCTCGGCATCGCCGAGGCCCAACCACTGCGCACCGCGGGTATTGACCGTCTCGAGAGCCACCGTGATACCCGTGTTCGCTACGAAGAGCGAGCCTGCCACTACCACCATTTTCGCGTCGAATATCTTTCCCGCGATTATTCCGCGGTCTTCCTGAACATCGAAGATATCTCTGAGAGCACTGCGAAGTGAACCGATAAGACGGGTAGAAATCCAGACCAGAAGGACCAGACCGACCACGCCGATACCGGTACGACCGGTTATCAACTGATCGACAACACTTCTGGTGAGCTCGAGGACCCGATCCGAAGGCGGCAGGATCCCGATTACATAGTTGATTGCTGTTTGCTGCGGATCGTCCACCGTCGCCTGCAGAACGAAGCCGAAGATCGCGATAAGCAGGAGCAGAAAAGGAATCGCCCCAACCAGCACGTTGAAGGCGATTCCCCCGGCGAGAAAGAAGATATCGTCCTGACCGGCTTTCCTGTATACCCGCCCGGAGAAGTCGAGTCCGCTGCGGAGGATGCGCTCGTACGCTCCGCGCGCGGCTGACAGCGGGCGGGCGCGCTCATTCCCGTCTTGGAGGGGCATTCAAAGTATATGGCAGGCAGCCGGAGCTAACCCAGGTCCGGACGGATCTCCTCCTCCTCGATAGTGACTTCGGTAATCACCACATCGGGACCGTCCATGCTTTCCATCGGCCGGCCCTCGTCCCGGCGGCCACCCTTGACCGAAGCAACGCGCTCCTCGAGATCGCGGCGGGCGTCGCGCGCGGCCTGACGTCCACTATCCACCGCGTCGCGGGCGGAGTCGATCTGGTCCCGCATCCGGCCACGTGTGCGGCTCACAGCGCCAGTGAAGGAATCCCGCACATCGTTGACGCGACCTTCAGCGGAATCGCGCATTCTTCGAACCCTCTGGCGGATCTCTTCCTGGGTCTCCTCACCCGAGCGGGGAGCCATGAACAGCGCTATACCCGCACCGATGAGGGCACCCCATACGAACGGGGCCACGCCGGCACTGTGCCGCTCGATGACAATGTACGGCACGTCATCATAGTCTCTCATCACAAAACGTCCTTTCCGTTCAGGTCACTTCGGAAGGAGCGCCAGCACCGGCCGCTCGGGTTGGTTCTGAAGAAGGAGCCGAAACTTCGGGAGGTCGATTGGCTTCTTGAGAAAGAAATCCGCCTCCTCCCGTACAGCTTTCTCCGCTTCCGCTCCGCCGCACCCCGCCGTGAGTACTATGAAGATCACGCCGGGCGCCGCGAGGGCCCTGGCCTGTCGAAGAACCTCCAGGCCGTCTATGTCCGGGAGGTAGAAGTCGCAGACCACCGTGTCGGGCCTGAACTCGAGGATGAAGCGCAGCCCCGCCGCCCCCGAGCCCGCAGTGCGAACTTCGTAGCCGTCTTCACCCAGAAGGCTGCCGAGCGCGTCTCGCGCGCCGGGCTCGTCCTCGATCACTAAGACGCGTCGGGCTGGCATACTTCGACCACGTGGCGGTGAGGATAAAAAACGAGAAAAACAATTCCTGCCGCCGCGTGAAGTGCAAGCGATATGCCAGGGGTGGGAATAAATCGGCTATAGGCTATCGGTCATCGGTCATCGGTCATCGGTAAACTGCAACTGCAACTGTTAGCTCGGGATGGCGGCGCCCTCGGTCAGGAGGCCGGATAGCTGCTTGCGGAGTTTCTTCTCATCCAGGCCGAGCATGGAGGCGGCCTTCTGGTGGTCGCCGTTGACGAAGGAGAATGTCTTCAGGATAAGGGTGCGATCCGCCTGCTCCAGCGAGGTACCGACCGGGATTCGAAGTTCGCGGTCCTCGCTCGAGATGGCCTCATTGGCCCGAAGGTCCTCCAGGGTGATCTCGTCGGAGCGAGCGAAGATCACCGCGCGCTCGACGGCGTTCTTCAGCTCCCGTACGTTACCCGGCCACCGGTATGTATGAAGGAATTCGTGAGCAGGCGGCGAGAATCCGCTGATTTCCTTGCCATTCTCCTCTGCAAATCTATGCAGGAAAGCCTCTGCGAGCACCCGCACGTCCCCGCGGCGCTCCCTGAGTGGTGGGAGGACCAGAGGAATGACGGCGAGGCGGTGATACAGGTCCTCTCTGAGTTCGCCGCTTTCTATGGCCTTGTTGACGTTTTTATTGGTTGCGGAGAGCACACGGATATTGACCTGGATCTCCTTCTTGCCGCCCAGCCGCCTGAAGCAGCGTTGCTCTATGGCGCGCAGCAGCTTGACCTGGATGTCGGGCTCCATTTCGGCGACCTCGTCCAGGAAAAGGGTACCGCCGTCGGCGAGCTCGAAGCAGCCCGGCTTTTCGTTCAGGGCGCCCGTGAAAGCGCCCTTCTCGTGTCCGAAAAGCTCATTCTCGAGAATCTCACGTGGGAAAGCCGCGCAGTTGATGGCGATGAAAGGCCCCTTCTTGCGGCTCGACTTGTCGTGGATCGCGCGGGCTACCAGTTCCTTACCAGTACCACTCTCGCCGATTATGAAGATGCTGGCGTTTGTGGGCGCGGCGGACTCGACCATAGTGTAGATCTCGCGCATCTCGTCGGACTGACCGATCAGATCGCCGAAGCGCGTGAGGTTGGCGAGTCGCTCCTCCAGCGCGCGATTTTCGCTCCGCACCTGGTGTTTCTCGAGCGCTTTCGGGATGAGTTCTTTGAGACGATCGATGCTCAGCGGCTTTTCGAGGTAATCATAGGCGCCTTCGCGCATGGCTTCTTTTGCCGTATCGACCGAGCCGCGACCGGTGATTATGATGATCTCACTGGACATTCCAGCCTCGCGCATACGCGAGAAGAGCTCCAGCCCGTCCATCTCCGGCATCCGCAGGTCTGCGAGGACCAGTCCGTAATCGCCGGCCTGGACCATTTCCCATGCGGTTTTGCCGTTCGTCGCGGTGTCGACTTCGTAGCCGTCGTCCGCGAGGAGCATCTGGAGCCCGTCAGCCACGTGACGCTCGTCGTCCGCGATGAGGATCTTGCCTTCCATATCCGCCATGATCAAGGGGTTATGCGTTTCGTGATACTGGAAGATACCCCACGGCGGGCTGGAAGGTCAAGCTGAGGAGGGGGCTCCCGTCTCAAACGGGAATGGTAAGGGTAAGTCGAAGGCCGGGTTCAGAAGATCTATACTCTGTTGGCGCGACCGTACCTCCGATGTCGAGTGTTGCGCCGAACGAGTCCGCGAGGGCTCGGGCCAGCACAAGCCTGGGGCGACCGTTGTCGACAGAATGCTTCGCGCGAGCGGGGGAGTCGGGATCAATTTCACCGCTTACGGTCAGCGAGACCTCCTCGCCGTCGTAATCTACAGTTATCTCCAGCGAGCCGCCGGATCTCTGCATCTCTATGCAGTCGAGAAGACAGTTCAGGACTATCTGACGGATCGGCTCGCGTGGTACCAGTACATCCGGAGCCAGCGGTCCGGGTTCGAACTTTATGGAAACGTTCTGCCGCTCCCCCTCGAACAACACCAGGTCGAGAGTTTCCTCCACTACCTGTCTGAGCGGGATGTCCTCGGAGCCGCGCGATGGTCTTATGAGGCGCAACAGGAGCTCGATGCGACGGTTGACCCGCTCCAGCTCACCGCCCAGCACGCTTACATACCGCATCAGGTCGGCGGAATCCGCCGCATCAGAGCGATCGATGCGCCGCTTCAGCACCTCCAGATTGATCACCATGGAGTGGAGCGGATTCTTTATTTCGTGCGCAAGGTCGTCCGCGAGCTGCTCCAACAGATCGAGCTTGTTGGTGCGGAGCAGGTTGAGGTCGGCGCCGTTTTCAGTTATCACGTTCTTTCCCACATATGAATTCCCCCGGCCTCACTCAAATACCGCACGGGCCGGCGGGCTCACATGAGCACGTTTCGTTCCTACCTATGGCTGGTCGCGAGGGTGGGAAATCTCAGTCGGAAAGATCCCAATCGTCGGCCGCGGCCTTTATCCGTACGGCGCTCGGGCCACCATGAAGGCGGTCGGTGGGTGACACATGGCGGCGAACTGTTTCCGCTGTATCCGACACACCCAGCTGCTGGAATAGGAATGCGAACTTGTCACGAAGCGTCTGCCGGATCTCGGCTCGCGCGGACTGCGGCAGCTCCCACAGCTCGCGCTTGAACTCGCCCAGTGCTTTCTTGCGCGTCTTGTAGATGAACTGCTCTTCCGTATCGTTCGACCCTCGCTCGCCAGCGAACTCCTTGCGGATGTGATCGTACATCCGCTCGCGGAGCTCATCGGGGAGCGACGGGTGATCGAAAAGTATGTTCTGGAAACCAGTCGCAAGGTGGATCTCTGCCGTCTCGATCTCCGGGAAGCGGCCGAAAGCCTCCTCGGGGAGTGTCGACGCCCCATGCTGCACGGCACCTGCGAGCTGGTACTCCTCCCGCGCGATGTGGGAGAGTCGCTGCAGAGTGTCCAGATCTATGGCGACTTCGGCGATCGACCCATCGGGAAGTACGACTCCGCCATGCGAGGTCCCCGATTGAACGGAGATCTTGGACAGGCCCGCCAACTGAGATTTCAGCTCACGTCGGTAGCCGTCCATATATCCGCGCAGTTCCTCGGGTGTGGAGTTTTCAGTACCGACCTCACCGATCTCACCGCCTACCGAGACGGTGACGCCCTCCGGCTCCAGATGACGGATGAATGCGGTAAGCTCCGCCGAGAGGCTGTAGTTGGTCTCCTGCTGCGCCGCGATACCATCTTTGGACAGGTCGACGAGAGTAGATGTGTCCACGTCAATATTGTAGAATCCTGCGTGGATCGCCTCTCGAATCAGGTCGCGAACCGAGCGTAGCTCCGCGTCGGCATCAGTTGCGTACTTCTTGGCATTGACCTGGAAGTGGTCGCCCTGGATGAATAGCGGACCAGTCCAACCCTCCTTTATCGCTGCCGCGGTCATCACCGCCACATATTCGGCGGGTCGCTGGTCTGTGTACCCTATCTCCGAACGGGCGATCTCGCAGATAAGCGCCCCGACCTGGAGCTCTACCGCGGCGCCGAACATCGCCCGAGCCGTTTCGTATGACGACGCGCGGATGTTGATTGCCGGTACGGTAAATCCTGATACTTCGCCCCGACCGCGCGCCATATAGAGGTCGTGGATCGATGCCGGCCTGATTCCGAGCTGCTGCCCGAGCTCGCCGATCAACCACCGTGCCGTGTCCTTCTCATTGTCGTCCGCCCCGAAGACGGCTGCGAGAACGAGCGCATCTATGCCGCCATGACGCAGTTTGTTCGCGTCCTCCACAGTGACGCGACTCTCGTCATCGACAGTGACGGCTCTTCGGACGCGCTCCAGGAGGGCTACGACTGTGCGACTCTCCAGAATATCCTGGTCAGTGGCAACGGAGTTGAGGCTCTCGGGCATGATAAAGTCTCTCTTCCACCTTCAATTGGTTTACGATTGCGACGCGGGTGTCGGTCCATGAAAGATGCAAGCCAGAAGGTGCCGGAGCAAGCCGGACGCGGCGGCCCGTGGATTGCACTTCGCGCTGCGTATGAATCCGAAAACCAGGGCGCTGCTAACCTCATCGGCCGCGGCTGCCGGCAGCCTCATCGCTTATTCGTTTCTCATAGAACCTCGCTGGCTGGAGGTTACCCATACACGGATACATATCCGGAATCTGCAGCCGGAGTTCGAGGGGCTGCGTCTGGCACTGCTTACCGACCTCCATGCAGGAGAAGGAACACCGCTTTCGCTGATCCGCCGCGCGTGCCGACTGGCCCTCGACGAGGATCCGCATATGATAGCGGTTACCGGGGATCTCGCGGCTGACGATTCGCCGGGTTTCCGAGAAGTGCTCGCGGCCCTCTCCAGCCTCGAGGCTCCATTAGGCGTCTATGCTGTCCCGGGCAATCACGACTACGAAGTTGGTATCGACAAGTGGCATCGTGCTGTTGAGGATCAGGCGGGGATGATGGACCTCACCAACAGGATGGTGATTCGTGAGCTGGATGGCGCCCGCCTGTGCATTGCCGGAGTCGACGATACGACAATGGGACGCCCTACCCTTGCTGAACTGCCTGCGCCGGATGCGCGCGATCTGACGATTCTTCTCGCACACGACCCGAGCCAGGCCGAGCGCGCTCGTCGCTCATTCGACAGCGTGGACCTGGTTCTGAGCGGGCACACGCACGGCGGGCAGATCCGCCTGCCGTGGCTGGGCGCCGTGCGGAATCCTACCAGACGCGACGCACTGTACGAGGAGGGACTGAGACGCCGGCCGTGGACGCAGGTGTATACGTCGAGGGGCATCGGGACAGTGCACATTCCCGCGCGGTTCCTCTGCCGTCCCGAGGTGGCGATCCTGCAGCTGACCGGCGCGCCTCGACCGGCAGCAGCCATAGTGTGAACGGCGGACGGAATAATAGTTGCGGAGCCGGTTGGCACGCGCAGACCGAGCGTCGTTGGACGGGGCGACGCAACGGCAATGTCGGTTCCGTCTTCTCGGAGGCATTATGGCTCGTCAAACTGGTGTAGTAGAGTTCTTCAAGGACGACAAGGGGTTCGGCTTCATCCGTCCGGACGACGGCGGCAAGGATGTGTTCGTTCACCATTCGTCTATCGAGATGGAGGGATTCAAGTCTCTCAAGAAGGGTGATCGGGTGGAGTTCGAAATCGTGGACGACCCTAAGGGTCCGCGCGCAGCAGACGTGCAGAAGACCTGATCCGCCACTAAATGGTGGGTTGGAGGGCGCCGAACATTGCAGGGTTCGGCGCCTTTCTGCATTCGATCAGGGCACGAGGATTATCTTGCCGAACTGTCCGCCGCTCTCCAGCCGCTCGTGTGCAGCGCGAGCATCCGCCAGGGGGAAGATGCTGTCAATGACGGGGGCCAGTTTGCCCCTGAGCGCGACGCGCAGCATATCGTCGAACTCCGCTCTGGAGGCCATGGTGGAGCCTATAATCTGAAGCTGCTTCCAGAAGAGCAGGTTGATGTTGGTGTTGCCCTCCGCCCCGGATGTGGCCCCATAGGTGACCAGTCGGCCTCCTCGCGCCAGTGCCCTCAGACTTCCCGCCCAGGTCGCCGCGCCGACATTCTCCACCACCACATCCATTCCGCGCTTGGCCGTATCCTCATACACGCTCCGCGAAAAATCCACCTCCAGACGGTCGTAGACTACGTGCGCACCGAGCTCGCGAACTCGCTCCACATTCTCGGCGCCACTGGTAACGGCGAACACACGTGCGCCAGCGAGGCGGGCAACCTGGATTGCGGCTATCGCTGTGCCGCCCGAGGCACCCAGAACCAGAACATCTTCTCCCGGCCGAATCGCCGCGCGAGAGATCAGCGCTCGCCACGCGGTCTGATAAGAGACGGGGAGGGCTGCCGCCGTTTCGAAGGAAATCGAGTCAGGGATGGGGTGCACGTTGCGAGCAGGCACCGCCACGAACTCGGCGAATCCCCCGTTGGTGTGCTCACCGAGCAGCCGGAAGGCTTCGCAGGCCCACTCACGGCCGCCAAGACAAGCGCGGCACTGGCCGCACCATAGTGCTGGATTGACAAGTACCCGCTGACCGGTCTCGAAGCTGGTGCCCTCATTGCCGAGCTCGGCGATAACGCCTGCGATGTCCGACCCGCCGATATGCGGCATGGTGGTTTCGATGGGAATCCCACGACGGACCCAGAGATCGAGGTGGTTCATGGCCGCCGCCATAACCTTTACGAGAACTTCGTCATGGGCCGGGCGCGGCCGAGCGATCTCCTCGATCCTCACAACCTCGGGGCCGCCGTGCTCGTGGAATATCGCCGCTCGCATCCATCCTCCTCTCTAAAGTTCAACTGCGATGCTGCCGGGATAGTAACACATGGGTGGTCATCTTGTCGCGCGCTGCTCCGTTCAGTTACTTTGGGCCGGTGCGATACAAAAATTCCGAGGATCGACTCAATCCGATCACTCCGGAGGGAGTGAACGACACCACGCTGGGTGGCTACACGGCCGTGCATGGCCGTGCCGCGGCCTTCGAAGGGCCGGACGGCCAACCATATACAACTGCCATAGAGACGGAGCACACCGAATCAGCAGAATATCCGTGGGCGGCTTATCTGGTTTTCCTGCGCTGGGCCCAGAGCGGTGGCGCTATTATGGGCCACCTGGAAACAGAGAATATCGCGGAAGCCGCAACCGAAGCGGAGGCTCGCGATGTGGCCGAGTCATTGCCATTGGGCCGTGTAAAGCAGCTGCTGGATGAGGCGATAGCGAGGAAAGCCAGCGATTTCGCGTAGCGAACGCACGCTGATCGAGTGGTGAGGCACCTACAAACCGGAACTGATATAAATGCTCAGACAGAGCCTTCTCTATCTCAGCCAGAATGAGGGCGTTCAGCGCCTGATCACGGGCACTCCCGTTTCCCGCCGCATGG
>DASSKB010000143.1:0-24493 GCA_035690925.1 Longimicrobiaceae bacterium | reverse complement strand
GACCTCTGCCTCCTCAATGTCGAAGCCCGGCGGCATTACCCCGAGCACGGTTGTGGGCGCGCCATTCACCTGAATTGTGCTTCCAACGATTCCGGGATCGGCCCCGAATGTGCCGCGCCAGAGGCCGTCGGAGATCACCACTACCGCGGCTGCCCCCTCTGTATCCTCCTCCTCGGTATAGGTGCGACCGAGCTGCGGAGCTACGCCAAGCACGCGGAACAGCTCGGCGCTGGCGGTCGCCGCTGTGACACGCTGAGGGTTCTCGATAGCGGAGATGCTCGCGGATCCCGTTCGCCACGCGCCGACCTCACTGAACGATTCGGCGTACTCCTGGATTTCGCGGTATTCCGGGGGTGATATCCAGAACTGATCGAATCCAAGCGTGGGGAATTGACTGTTTATGAAGACCAGTTCGTCCGGCTCCTGGTATTCGAGCGGCTTGAGCAGAACCGCGTCTATCACGCTGAAGATCGCCGTGTTCGCGCCTATCCCGAGCGCGAGCGTGAGAACCGCAACGGTCGTGAAGCCGGGGCTGCGAATCAGCTTCCGGGCGGCGTACCGGACATCTTGCCAGAGTGTTTCCATTATCGGACCCGTGCGGCGTGGAAGGGTAAACTACTCGTAGCGTAGCGCGACATTGGGATCGACCCGCGTAGCCCTGAGCGCTGGCAGATAGCTGGCGATCGATGCGACACCCATCAACAGTATTGTAACTATCAGGTAGGTCGGCAGATCGGTCGCGGAAACTCCGAACAGAAGCGACTCGAGGAGCTGGGTGAGTGCGAACGCGCCTACGAGTCCGAGCGCTACCCCTGCCGCTGCGAGTCCAAGCGCCTTTCCTACCACCAGCTTGAGGACGCTGGACTGCTCCGCCCCCAGCGCGATGCGAATCCCGATCTCCCTTGTCCGCTGAGCGACCGCGTACGACATCACCCCGAATATGCCGATGGCTGCAAGTAGCAGCGCTACTGCTGCGAAGACAGTCAGCAGGAGCATGTAGAATCGCGGTTGCGAGACAGATTCGGAAACCAGTTGCTCGAGCGTGCGGATATTGTCGACTGGTAGGTTCGGATCCAGCTCGCTTACTGTGCTCTGGATAGCGCCCGCGAGTGAGAGCGGCGGCACCGCGGTGCGGACGACCATGTTCATACTGCCGAACGGCACCTGCGCATGCGATAGATAGAGCATTTCCGCCTGTTCACCAGCGAGATCGGATTCCTTCACATCCCCCACGACCCCCACCACAACTCCACCAACACGTGCTGAATCCACAATCATGCCGACCTCAATGCGTTTGCCGATCGGGTCCTCGTTCGGGAAGTGCCGCTGGACCGCAGCGCTGCTGAGCAAAACGACCGGCGGCGAGCCTGCGCGGTCCTGATCCGTGAACCCCCGACCCTGGAGGAGCGGGATTCCCATCGTTCTGAAATAGTCGGGTGTCGCGGCACGAATCGAGAGCGAGGGGCTTTCACCTGGGGGGGCTGGCTCACGACCCTCCACCTCGAAGCTGATGATGAACGAAGTTCCCGTGAGCGGGAGCGAGGTGGTTCCACCCACCGAGGTGACACCCGGCAGTGCGGCGAGCCGATCTTCGAGTGCGCCGTAGAACGCGCTCCGCGAAGTGGCGTCTTCGTATGCCGCATTCGGGAGCTGAAGTTCGAATGCAAGCGCACCCTCGGAGCGAAACCCCGGATCCACGTTCTGAAGTTGAACGAAGCTCTTGATGAGCAGGCCCGCACCTGCCAGGAGGATGACCGCCAGTGCCATCTCCGCTACTATCAGCCCGCTCCGGAGCCGGTCACTGGCCTTACCGGTCAGAGCCCCGCGGCCACCCTCCTTCAGCGAGTTGGTCAGGTCCGTTCGAGTTGTCTGAAGCGCGGGAACCAGACCGAACAGTACGCCGGTGAGAACCGCGATCGCGGCTGTGAATAGTACGACGGATCCATCGACACCCACCTCAGCGAGACGCGGCACGTCCTGTGGTTGTAGCGATACCAGGACGCCGGTGCCCCATACGGCGAGCAGCAGGCCCGCAGCGCCGCCGAGAATGCCAAGGATCACGCTTTCGGTAACCAGCTGGCGGATGAGGCGAGCTCGTCCGGCGCCGAGCGCCGTGCGAACCGCGAACTCACTTTCTCTCGCAGCTGCGCGGGCTAGGAGCAGGTTAGCGACGTTGGCGCATGCTATCAGCAGGACGAATCCGACGGCACCGAGGAGAACCAGAAGCGCCGGGCGCAGGTCGCCAACCAGATTTTCGTGCAGTGAGAATACAGTGAAGCCGAGATCGGTGTTGGTATCGGGATACTCGATGGCGAGGCGCTGCCCGATGGTCTGCACCTCCGAGGCAGCCTGCTCGATGCTTACGCCCGGCAGGAGCCGTCCCACCACCGAGAGGTACCAGGCACCGCGGCTGTTGTCGCTGAGGAAGAGTTCGTCATACTCGATAGGCGTCCAGATCTGGCGCTCCGCAGGATATGAGAAGCCGCTCGGCATCACGCCGACTACCTCGTAGAGCTCGCCGTTCAGCTGAATAGTGCGGCCGATGATGTCGGCGTCGCCGCCGAACCTTTGCTGCCACAGTCCATGGCTGAGCACCGCTACCCGGTTACGACCGGGCTCGTTCTCCTCCGGCAGGAAGGTGCGGCCGAGGAGCGGCTCCATTTTCAGCACGTCATTGAAGAAGCCCGCGCCAACCTCGAGGCCCTGCAGGTTTACCGGGTCACCTGCACCCGTAAGCGTAAAATCTTCAGAGTAGTACGGAGCAATCGCTTCGAGCGAGCGACTCTCCTCACGCACGCTGCGGAAATTGGCGGGCGACATGACCGCGCGGTGGCCGTCCTCGGTGAGGTGGTAGACGCCGACCAGCTGGTCGGGCTCTTCGAACGGAAGCGGCTTCAGCAGCACCCCGTTGACCACGCTGAAGATGGCGCTGTTGGCGCCGATCCCGAGCGCCAGTGTGAGGATGGCGACCAGCGTGAAGGCAGGGCTCTTCATGAGCCGGCGCAGCGAATAACGAATATCCTGAATCAGCGTTTCCATGATTATTTACTCATTGCGAAGTGCGACATTGGGTTCTCCAAGAGGGATCTACTCGCTTCGGAGGGCGATCATGGCATCCACACGCGCCGCTCGGCGCGCGGGTATCCAGCTTGCCAGCAGCGCAACTGAGGCGAGTAGCGCGGAGACGGCGATGAGGGTCGTGGGATCTGCGGGCTGTACTCCGTAGAGAACACTGGCGAGGACGCGGGTAGCTACGATGGCACCCGCAAGTCCGGCGACCAGACCCAGCCCGACCAGGCGCGCTCCGCCGGCAACGATCATTCGTACAACACTGCCGCTAGCCGCGCCCAGCGCCATCCTGATGCCGATCTCCTGCGTCCGCTGCGCTACCAGGTAAGAGACCACCCCGTATATCCCCATCATCGCGAGCAGAAGGGCGGTCAGGCCGAATACACCCAGCAGGATCAGGCTGAAGCGGCGGTCGGCCAGCGATGCGGAGAAGACCTCATCGAGAGTGCGAAAGCTAAGCGGAGCGCGCGGCTCCAGGTTGCTGATGATAGCCCGCACCGACGGGATGATGCTCGCCGGATCTGCGGTCGTTGACAGTACCAGAGTCGACCTGAACAGTGAGGACTGTCGCTGCTGAGAATTGCCGTAGAAGGTGGGGCGCGGCTCCGATTCGAGGCTCCGCTCGCGGATATCGCCTACTATTCCGACTATTCTGAACGGGCGAACATCCCCGTCCATGTTCCCGTACTCGATGAGCTTTCCGATCGGATCCTCATTCGGCCAGCGCGCCTGCGCCAGAGATGCGCTTATCACCGCCACGTGCGGCGCGTTCGGCGCGTCGCGCTCGTCGAACAGCCGTCCGCGAACGAGGGGGATGCCCATGGTCCGGAAGTACTCGCCACCAGCGGTTCGGAACTCCGCGTAACCAGTTCGCTCGGGGTCGGCGGACAACCGTCCCCAGTCTTCCATGGTGAACTCGTCTATCGCTTCGCTGCCGTCCAGGACCAGGAACATCCCGTTGCTGCCGCCGCCGCTCAGCGGAAAGGCGTTGACGCTTCCCACACTCTGGACGGTCGGGAGCGCCTCCAACCGCTGGTACAGATTCTCATAAAGAGCCGCCTGCCGAGCTGCGTCGTCATCCGAGGTCGGCGGCTGGAGAGACAGATCTACCACCAGCCCGTTTTCAGTTCTATAGCCGGGGTCGACGGCCAACACCCGCAGAAAGCTTCTCGCCAGTAGACCCGCACCACTTAGGAGGATGACGGTCATGGCAACCTGCCCTACCACGAGAACCCCCCTCATCCGCTGCCCGGACGCACCACCCCCCGCTTGCGTTCGCTGGCGTCCGGCGAGTGAGGCCGAGACAGCCCCGCTCGTCGCCCTCAGCGCCGTCACCAGACCCATGACGGTGGCCGCCAACAGGGAGATTGCGAGCGCGAATACCAGAACCGGCCAGCTCACGCCGACCTCGCTCAGGCGCGGAAGATCACCTGTTTCCAGCGCCAGCAGAGTCTCGACACCCCAGAATGACAGCAGCACGCCGAGCGCTCCGCCGGCCAACGCCAGGACCATCGACTCGGTTATGAACTGCTTCACCAGCCGCGCGCGGCCCGCGCCGAGTGCAAGCCGAACCGAGGTCTCCCGCTGCCTTGTCGCCGCTCGGGCGAGTAGCAGGTTGGTGACGTTGGCGCACGAGATCAGCAGGAGAAGCCCGGCGGCCCCCAGCAGGATCAGCAAAGCGGGCCGAACATCTCCAACTATCTCCTCCCGTAGCGGAATCACGGCTGCGTCGGTCATCCGGGTGTCGTCGCCGTAGCGCTGCTTGAGGCGCGCGGCGATCGCGCTCACCTCCTGGCGGGCCTGGCTGAGGCTGATGCCATCGGCGAGGCGGCCCACGACGTGCCAGTTGTGCGCGGTGCGACTAGCGGTTTCGCTCGGATCACTCGGCAGCCAGACCTCGGTATCGCCCGGAAAGCCGTATCCCGCTGGCATTACGCCGACTATGGAGTAAGAGCGGTTGTCTATCGCAATACTCTCACCTGAGAGATCCGGGTCGGCGGCCATCCACCGCTGCCAGTAGCCGTAGCTCACCACAGCCACAGGCGCCGTCTGCTCGTCGGGTGCGAACGTGCGGCCTGCGGCCGGGGAAACGCCGAGCACGTTGAAAAAGTCGCTTGAAACCACGGCCACCGGCACGCGCGTGGCCTCGCTGCTACTCAGCACGGATGTAGTCCAGGCCGAATACTCCGCCAATCCTTCAAAAACAGTGGTCTCCGCCTGGAGATCCTGAAAATTGGGGTGAGACAGGTTCGATTGGCCGCCGCTCTCCCCGATCTGCCATATCTGCATCAGCCGGTCAGCGTCGGGATAGGGTAGCGGCCGGAGCAGCACCCCGTTCACCACACTGAAGATGGCGGTGTTCGCGCCGATCCCGAGCGCGAGCGTGATGATGGCCACGCTGGTGAAGCCGGGGCTACGCAGCAGCGTGCGGACGGAGTAGCGGAAGCTCTTGAAGGGTCGATGCATGGCGGCAAAGGCGCGATGGTTGTCGGAGATAAAGACCTACTCGACGTCGAATCCGCTCTCTTCCAGTTCGGCCGACATGGACGCCGCCTTAGGTCCACTCACGTCCTCCACCACCTGACCGTCGAAAAGGTGGATACTGCGATCGGCGTATTCCTCGTAGCGCGGGTCGTGGGTAACCATGCATATGGTGGCTCCGCCGCGATGAAGCTCCCGCAACAGGTCCATCACCGCTTCACCGTTCACGGAGTCCAGGTTTCCCGTGGGCTCGTCGGCCAGCAGAACCGACGGCTCGCCAGCGATCGCGCGCGCAACCGCTACTCGCTGCTGCTGACCGCCCGAAAGCTGGCTCGGGTAATGCCGCATCCGGTGGCTCATGCCCACCCGTTCCAGCGCCGCCTGGACCCGCTCCTTGCGGTCGCCAGCGGGCATGTTTCGGTAGGTGAGTGGCAGCTCCACATTCTCATAGACTGTAAGGTCGCCAATAAGGTTGAACGCCTGGAAGATGAAGCCGATCTCGCGGTTGCGGATGTGCGCGCGCTGGCTTGCGGTGAGGTTGGCCACCGGCTGACCAGCCAGCTTGTACTCGCCACTGGTGGGGGAGTCCAGCAATCCGAGAATGGAGAGAAGCGTCGTCTTCCCGCAGCCCGACGGCCCCGCGATCGCCACATAATCTCCCTTCTTGATCTCCAGGTGGATGCTGTTCAGTGCGTGCGTCTCCACCTCCTCGGTGTAGAAGACCTTGCTCATCTGCTCGAGCTGAATCAGCGGTGTTCCATTGTCCATGATCGATTCCTGGAAGATAGAGAAAAAAGGGCTTCGCTCGTGCTACTTCTACTTCAATCTCACGCGATCGGCGCTGTCCATGGAGGACATATCGGAGAGGATCACCACATCCCCCTCCTGAAGGCCAGCCTCGACCTCGATGGTGTTCACCGAGCTGCGCCCGAGGCGGACCTGTGTACGAACGGCGCTTTCGCCGCCATCCACCAACTTGAAAAGACCTACGGTACTCTCTGCCTGACCATACGCCGGCCTACCCACGTACAGCACATTCTCGAGGCGTTCGATCTCGATCGTGCCGTCGATGCTCAGGTCAGGCCGCGCGCCGCGGGGTAGCGGGCCCTCGAGGGCAACATCGACAGTTACCGTTCCGTTCTCTACCGCCGGATCGATCCTTACTACGTGACCCGGAATGATTCCGTTGCGCGTGTCGATAGACGCCTTCTGTCCTATCGCCACGTCTCGCGCCTGCGTTTCGGGGATCCTGACTTCGGCTTTGAGGCGGCCGGGCTGAACGACGACAGCCAGGCGATCACCCGGGTTCACCCACTGGCCCTCCTGCAGCGGCAGCTCGCGCAGTACTCCCGTCGTCCCGGCGGTCACGCGCATGGATTCGACATAACGCTGCTGGAACGCGGCGAGCCCACGCAGGCGCTGGATATTGGAACGCTGCGCGGAAAGCTGAGCTTCAGTTGACTGGCTGATGAAATTCAGCCGCTTCTCCTCGATCGCCAGTCTCGTCGCCAGCTCGGCGGCAAGAGCCTCGGCATTCGCCAGGTCGAGTTTGGAGATGAGCCCGCGCTCCGCCAGCCCGCGGCTTACCGCAAGCTGCCTCAGCGCTTCGTTGTGATCGGCCCTTACCGTCGCGACCGCCGCCTCCTGGTTCAAACGCTGATTCTCCAGCAGCGCTTGCAGGCTGGCGAGCTCCGCCTCGGCGCCAGCGAGCTGCCGTTCGGCCTCCATCTGCTGAAGCTGCACGTCCGGGTTGCTCAGAACCAGCAGAACGGTGTTGGAATCTACGGTCACACCCGGCTCCAGGAGCACGCGCTCCACGCGTCCAGCAGTGACGGCGGAGATATACCGGATCTGTTCCGGTACCAGCGTTCCTGGACCGTTGACCTCACGAACCATCGTGCCGCGCTGGACGGTGTCCATCCACATCGTGGCGCGATCGACACTCGGCGCCGCGGGTTCAAGACGCGACAGCGCGACAGTCATGAGCATGACGGCCGTTATCGCCAGCGCGCCGTAGATCCAGCGCTTCTTACTGCGAGTTTTAGGGCGTGGGATGTCCAAGGGAGATTCAGTGTATGGGTGAAAGCTATAAAAGCAGCTATCAGCTATCAGCTATCAGCTATCAGCTTGGTCGAGCTTGGTCTGGAGCCTCGCGAGCTCGGCTTCGACCTCGGCGAGGCGTCGCTCCATCTGGGAGAAGCCGGGTGATGCACGTCGCCATTGTGAGATGGCTTGCAGCGTTGGGCCGACAGTCAATCGGGCTGTCCAGCCCATAACCGGGATGATGATGACGACGGCCGCCATCCAGATCGCCGCCAGCATTGTCAGATCGATGTTGAGTTCCTCCACCGGTACCTCTCAGATGTAGAAGATGTAGTACCCGGAACTGGTCGCCGGGCGACTCGAGTTAGGGAAGGAATGTGCCGAAGATGTGTAATCTACGTAAGCTGAGATACCATAGGCAGTTACACGTAATCGGCCAGCACCGGCGATCTGCCATAAGTGTCCGTTGTTGGGACTGCCCGATCCCGAAATCGGACACGCCGGAAATGGCGTTCTGCCGGAGTTCCCGGGACTTGACGACCGTACGGCTTACGATTATTATGTATCTTCTTGTCGCGGGGTGGAGCAGTCTGGTAGCTCGTCGGGCTCATAACCCGAAGGTCGCGGGTTCGAATCCCGCCCCCGCTATGTTCGACCCCGCCGCCGTAGTCGGGCGGCTTTTTGTTGCTGGGAAATATGGCGCGCGCTGGCGCGCGCGCAATTTTGAATTTTGAATTGTGTCCAAGGCCAAGTAGCTCAGTTCTACGCGCTCAGTGGTGAGATTTTCTTCGCGCTACGCGCTCAGGGCGGCGGGTTGGATGGCTTCGGACAGGTGCAGTGGCGCACAGGCATCTGGAGTAATAAGGCCAGGTAGCTCAGTTGGTAGAGCATTCGACTGAAAATCGAAGTGTCGGGGGTTCGATTCCCTCCCTGGCCACCTCAGTGGGAACGCCGCTCGACAGGCGTAGGTCAGTAGCTCAACTGGTAGAGCACCGGTCTCCAAAACCGGGGGTTGGGGGTTCGAGTCCCTCCTGACCTGTTTTGAGCCGCTATCGTCTAGGGGACTAGGACGCCGCCCTCTCACGGCGGAAACCGGGGTTCGAATCCCCGTAGCGGTACTTTGATTGGTGGTGCAGGTCCGATGCGCGTTCCCACGCGCTCACGTAGCTCAGTCGGTAGAGCACTTCCTTGGTAAGGAAGAGGTCACGGGTTCGAATCCCGTCGTGGGCTCTGTTCGAGTCGGCTCCCATCGTCTAACGGTCAGGACGCCACTCTTTCAAGGTGGAGACCGGGGTTCGATTCCCCGTGGGAGCACTGGGCTACTAGTGCGAGGTGCGAGGTGCGAAGTGCGAAGTGCGAAAGTGCGAAAGTGCGAAAGTGCGGGGCGCCCGTCGAGTTTGGTGGCGCAGCAAACACGTAGGTTTCTGCGGGCATAGCTCAGTTCTTCGCGCTACGCGCTCAGTGATGGGATTTTCTTCGCGCTACGCGCTCAGGGCGACAGCGGCGGATTGTCGGATTGGCCAGTGGCGCAACGAGTAAAGAGTTTTCTGCGGGCATAGCTCAGTTGGTAGAGCGCAACCTTGCCAAGGTTGAGGTCGCCGGTTCGAGCCCGGCTGTCCGCTCTGTTGAAGATTGCACAAGGGGCCATAGCTCAGCTCTTCGCACTTCGTGCTCAGTGGTAAGGTTGTCTTCGCACGCGTCGCGTGCTCAGGGCGGCAGGCCCGGTTGTACTGGTAAGATTACGGGCGCAACAGACGTCGCATTGCATAAGGGGCCGTAGCTCAGTTGGTTAGAGTGCCGGACTGTCACTCCGGAGGTCGCGGGTTCGAGTCCCGTCGGCCCCGCTTATTGAAGACGCAGTATTTGAAAATTCGGGTAGGTGGGAAGGAATTTTGAATTATGAATTTTGAATTTTGAATTATTGGTAGCGCAGACCGCGTAGTTTAATTCAAAATTCAAAATTAAAAATTCATAATTGCAGTTTCCGGGGCCGTAGCTCAGTTGGGAGAGCGCTTGAATGGCATTCAAGAGGTCAGGGGTTCGATTCCCCTCGGCTCCACTCGCGTCGCTCGCAGGAGCAATCGCGCGACCCGGGCGCCCGTAGCTCAGCTGGATAGAGCATCTGACTTCGGATCAGAGGGTCGGGAGTTCGAATCTCTCCGGGCGCATCTGGCAGGATCGGTGGGGTACCAGAGCGGCCAAATGGGGCAGACTGTAAATCTGCTGGCTTATGCCTACGTAGGTTCGAATCCTACCCCCACCACTGGCGCGCGCGGAGCGCGCGCAATTTTGAATTTTGAATTATGAATTATGAATTATTTGTAGCGCTACCGGGGCAGTTAATTCAAAATTAAAAATTAAAAATTGCAGTCCGTCCCCGGGCGGTTAGCTCAGTTCTTCGCACTTCGTGCTCAGGGCGGCGGGGAGATCTCGCTCGAATTATTTTGTCGGCGCACAAGCGCTGAGGCGTTCCCGGGCGGTTAGCTCAGTTGGTTAGAGCGCCACGTTGACATCGTGGAGGTCACAAGTTCGAATCTTGTACCGCCCATTGCGCGCGCAGGGCGCGCGGAATTTTGAATTATGAATTTTGAATTGGTGGTCGCGCAGACCGTTGTAGTTTAATTCAAAATTAAAAATTCAAAATTCAAAATTGCAGTTCTTTCGGGGCCGTAGCTCAGTTCTTCGCACTTCGTGCTCAGTGATAAGGTTGTCTTCGCACGCTTCGCGTGCTCAGGGCGGCCGGCGCGGTTGTGCTGGAGAGTATTGTGGCGCAACAGACGGTGTATTGCATGGAGGGGCCGTAGCTCAGTTGGGAGAGCGCTGCAATCGCACTGCAGAGGTCAGGGGTTCGATTCCCCTCGGCTCCACTGGAGCGGAAGGACCGGTGACGCCACCGTAGCTCAGGGGTAGAGCACTCGATTCGTAATCGAGCGGTCGTCGGTTCAAATCCGACCGGTGGCTCTGGTCATCCGTCCTCGGCTCGATTAGCTTTGATAGGTGGCGCAACACGCGGCATACGTTTCTGCGGGAGTAGCTCAGTTCTTCGCGCTTCGCGCTCAGTGGTGAGATTTTCTTCGCGCTTCGCGCTCAGGGCGGCGGAACTGGACCGCTCGATGAGGATGGTGGCGCAACACGCGGCATACGTTTCTGCGGGAGTAGCTCAGTTGGTAGAGCATCAGCTTCCCAAGCTGAGGGTCGCGGGTTCGAGCCCCGTCTCCCGCTCTGCGGGTTTTTGAAGTGTAAGTAAGCTCTTACCCGAGGAGAGATATACCCTGAAATAGGGATCGGGTCGCGGCTCAATACCGCGTTATTGCCCCTTGGTGTAACTGGCAACACGCCTGATTCTGGATCAGGAAAGTCCAGGTTCGAGCCCTGGAGGGGCAACTGGAGTTGTATCGCGGGATTGGAGAGGTGGCCGAGAGGCTAAAGGCAACGGTTTGCTAAACCGTCGGGCCCAAAAGGTCCACGCGGGTTCGAATCCCGCCCTCTCCGCTGCCCCAGAGGACGGGTGTCCGAGCGGCTTAAGGAGCACGATTGGAAATCGTGTGGGGCTAAAAACTCTCGTGGGTTCGAATCCCACCCCGTCCGCTCGTGAAGTAGCAGGTAGAGCAGTTTGTGTGATGTTTTAGAGCGGGACGTGGCTCAGCCCGGTAGAGCACTCGCTTCGGGAGCGAGGGGTCGCCGGTTCAAATCCGGCCGTCCCGACTTGCGTGCCCCTCTGAGGGCAGCGGTCGTCTAAGGAGGCGTAGTCCTAACTGGTAAGGCAGCGCACTCGAAATGCGCCGCGGGCAACCGCATGGGGGTTCGAGTCCCTCCGCCTCCGCTGTTGTGGCGCAATGATTTACGGCCCTCCGGTCCACTACGGATCGGGGGGCCGTTTTGCGTGGTCAGGCCACTGAAGACCCTGCAACATCCAGGACGTGGTTCACCGCTAAATTATGCCACGGCACAGTCCAGGCGGCTAGGTCAGTTCATCCGCCAGACGACTGTCCCACCGATCCCGGTGGCCTTATCGGCGCCATAAAGCGTAGTGACGGTATGCGTGGGCGCGCCCCCCTGGCGGTCGATTACCAGCTTCCGATTGTCCCGCGACTTCAGGATGAACTTGTTGCCTCCACTATGGGTGATTTCGGCGAGCTTCGATGTCCCGAAACTTTCGCCGAGCAGCGCCTGGAGACCGTTGCTCGCGTTGATTCGGGTATCCTCCTGGCTCTGTTTATCGAGACGGAAAACGAGCGCCTTGCCAACGTTCGATCCTATAAACGTGTTGATGGTCCCGGAGTGACCCGCGAGCAGGTGGATCAGCCCGAACCGCTCATTGCCTATTGCGATGCCGATCTCGAGCGGGTCAGGGAGCAGCCCCCAGTCGGGACCGGGGAAGCCGCCCGGAAGGTCGCTTTTGGCGATGAGTGCCCACGCGTGGGAACTACCGGCGGGCGAGTGGACCATCGAATTCTTCGTGACGGGCCGGTCCTTGAGGAGGCCGCTCTGAAAGGCGACGCGCGCCGTCGTTGCCTCTGTCTCGTGGAGCAGCGCATTGAAATCGACGTAGACCGTGCACAGCATCTTAGCGGGGTTCTCTGTGACCTTGTAGAGCACCCTGCCGCGTGTGGCCTCGTTGCCGTGCCCGGAATAGATCACACGCTCCGTAGCATGGAGGGCCGGCACGGCGTCGAGGGACGGCGGGCCAGGGGGGACCGGCGGCATCCGTAGGACCATCGCTTGAATCTGCTGCTCGCTCGGCTCAGTGGCCGGGTGGATTGCGGCGGGCCAGATCATTTCGGTCGTCGCGTAACGCCGCATCATCACCTGCACGCCGGTACATTTCGGACAGCTGGGTTCTGCAAAAGGCCGACCGGGCGCGGGGATCCGGACGGGTCTGCGCGTTTTGCAGCGTCGGCAGTGATAGCAGTAGGTGTTTGGAATCATGTAACCTCGGTTGGGCGGATCGGGCGGAGACGGGCATGGTCGCTGCCGGCTGGTGATGGCAAGACTACGCGCCGGGATTCTCAATGTCAACCGATTAATCCGAGCGCCGGCGGACTACCCTGGATCCCCCATCGCCGGCCAGTCAACCGAGCCCAAGAAACCCCGTCAATTCGCTGACAGCGATCCTCCCCGCGCGGTTCGCGCCAATGGTTGAAGCAGATGGGCCGTACCCCACCAGATGCACGCGCGGATCCTTCGCCACCTGCGTTGCCAGCCGGCCAGTCATGGTGATGCCGCCGCCCGGCTCGCGTAGCATGAGCGGCGCGAGGTGGTCGAGCGAGCTGCGGAAGCCGGTACACCACAGGATGACATCGGCGCGAACTACGGTGCCGCCAGGCCAACGGACTCCCTCTTCGGTTATGTCACTGAACATCGGCAGCCGATTCAGCACGCCACGCTCGCGCATCGCCACGATTGCGGGAGTGACTGGAAGACCCGTCACCGAAACAACCGAGGTCGGCGGAAGTCCACGGCGCACGCGATCCTCGACCATCGCCACTGCTCGGCGGCCCGCCTCTTCATCGAACGGACCCTCGCGGAACTCCGGCGGTTTACGGGTCACCCACGTGGTGGTGGTCACTCGGGAGATCTCGTCGAGAAGCTGAATGGCGGAGATGCCGCCGCCTACTATCACCACGTGCTGCCCCGCGAACTGTTCGGCGCCCTTGTAGTCCTGTGTGTGAAGCTGGGTGCCGGCGAACCGGTCCGCGCCCGGATAATCAGGTATGTAAGGCGTTTCCCAGGTACCTGTGGCGTTGATTATCCCGCGCGCCGAAACATCGATCCCGTCCGTCTCCAGCCTGAACCTGTCACCGCGGTCGCAGACAACCTTTACCTGAACCGGGCGATAGACGGGCAGGGCGAACCTTTTCTCGTATTCGGCGAAGTACTTCGGAACGGCAACGCTCGCCTGCACATCCGGTTCATCGGTGCTGACCGCCTCGGAGAAGCGCATCCCCGGAAGATCATGGATGCGATTGACTGTGCTGAGCGTCAGGGATGGCCAGCGAAATTGCCAGGCGCCGCCTGGCTCGGGCGATTGGTCCAGTACGATGAAACCGCGATTCGGCTCAAGACCAAGACGGTGAAGGTGGTAAGCGGACGAAAGACCGGCCTGGCCGGCACCTATGACAGCGATCTCAGTCCTTAGCGCGATTCCGGAGGTGGACACGGTTTCGCGATCGTCTATTCCCGACTCTCCCCGTCGTCCTCCTGATGAATGTTGTGGATGAAGTTCCAGGCTTCCTCCAGCAGACCACGGGAGGCGATGAACGCGGAGAATCCGCCGAGTGATATTGCGAGTCGTCGATTCTCTTCTCTCAGGCGATCCACCTCGCTTATTCGAGCAATGTCATCCGAAGAATGATCTTCCTCGGCACTATTACTATCCCATCCTAACGCGCGCGCCCTTGTGGCGGCGGGCGCGGCCAGTGCCTCAGGCCCACGTATCTGTGCGCCCTTCGCTGTGCTCTTCATGGTATCGGTATCACCTTTTTAGGGGTCCCGGCAAACGATGTGGTTGGGCGGTAATCAACTGCAAGGAACCGGCCCGTGCAGCCGGCTCATCACGCCTCCAGCAGCGTTAGTTCGTCTATGCAAAGGAAGCGGTCGGCCAGCACCGGATCGAAGTGATGACCGCTCTCGCGCTCTATCTCCGCGAAGACCCTTTCACGCGGCCACGCCTTGCGATAAGGTCGATCATGCGTGAGCGCGTCGAAGAAATCCGCGATAGCGACGATCCGGGCGATGAGAGGTATGTCGTCACCCTTCAGGTGATGCGGATAGCCGTGACCGTCCCACCTCTCGTGGTGCCGGAGGGCGACGCATTCGGCAGAGCGCATGAATTCGGAGCGGCCGCCCGAGAGGATCCGGCTGCCCAGGAGGGTGTGTCCGCGCATGACCTCGAGCTCGTCGGGTGTGAGTGGGCCGGGTTTGCGCAGGATAGCATCGGATATCCCGATCTTACCGATATCGTGGAGTGGGGCGGTCCTGCGAATCAGCTCGACCTCATCGGCGGGAAGGGCGAGGACCTGGGCGAGCAGGGTAGCGACGGCTCCTACGCGTCGGGTATGCTCGCCGGTCTCGTCGTCGCGGAACTCGGATGCGCGCGCTAGGCGCTCCAGCATCTCGACGTGGGCCTCCTCGACCTCGCGGTTGCGCTCGCAGACTCTGCGGGCGAGCTCCTCTTTCGCCTCCGCGAGATCGGTGGTCGCGTGGACCGCTTCGGTAACGTCGCGACTGTTGATCACCACCTGTGGCTCGGAGCCGGGGCCGCGCAGGCTTTTACCCACCGATTCGAGCACACGCCAGCTTTTGTCCTTGTGACGGAAACGGAGAACGATGCTGGCGCTCGAGCCGGGCGTGGTCGCCGTCTCGGCCAGCAGCTCGAGTGCGCCCCGCAGATCGTCGGGATGAACCAGCTCGAAGGCGTTCATGCCGACCAGCTCACCCTGCGCATAGCCGAGCACGCGTTCTACCGACGGATTGTCGTAAATTATGCGACCATCGGGTGCCAGGATAGAAACCAGATCGTGAGAGTTCTCGATAAGCGAGCGGTACCAATCTGCCGGAGGATCTGCTGAAGCCTGTGCGGACGGGGGTGCGGCCGGAGCCGGTGGGATGGGCATGGTGGGGCGGGGGATTGCGGGAGACTGCACGGGAACGGGAACGGGAGCGGTGCGGCGGGTCCTATTTCCGGGATTCGCGGTCCTTTCTGAGGTCGTCCACATCGTCGGTGGACCATTCGCGGAGGCTTTCAGTTTCGCTGCGGATTTCTGCGTGTGGCGAGCGGGCGCATTCCGCTCGGCGCTCGCGGGCCGCGAAGGCTACTCCCTTGGCCTCATCGTACTTGCCTGCGTCGACATATGCGTGGATGAGCGTTTCGTATACGAGCGGATGGGGGTATTTCCGCAGCAGCTGCTGGAACTGAGGGATAGAGGCGACGCGCGTTTTCGCGTCGGTTATGTCTATGCGTAGCAGCTCCGCGGCGACCTCCTCGCGGGTGCGCACGACTTCGGCGATTTCTTCGGGGTAGGTGGCGGAGTTGTACTCGCCCAGAGAACGGACGCGTTCCGGTTCGCTGCCCAGAAGGGTGTGCATGATGGAAACACCGGGTGGCGGATCGCCTCCCTTGGGTTCGTCTTTGAGGAGGCGATCCCGAAGCCAGTGGGGGATTCCCATAGATTGGATGATAAGAGAATCAGGTGGAGGCGGCCCGTTTGGCAGCCCGCCGCGACGGTCCACCTTTGCAGTTATCATTCCATCTGTACCTGACGAACACCAATGACTTCCGGCAGGCGCGTGAGGCGCTCCAGGACTTCCGGGTCCAGCTTGCCGTCGACCGATACCGCGGCGAGCGCTTCGCCCCCTGCCTGCAGGCGTGCCTGGTGGTATTCTGCGATGTTAACACCTGCTTCGCCGAGCAGCGTACCCACCCGTCCGATGACGCCGGGCACGTCGTGGTTGCGGAGGACGACGAGAGTGCCGCGTGGCGCAATATCCACGCGGAATGCACCGATCCGGGTAATTCGCCCGTGCGCTTCGCCCAACAGCGCGCCGCCGATGCGTATCCCGCCGTCGCCGCTCTCCAGCCGCAGCTCGATCTCCTCGCCCAGCTCGGCGTGACCCGACACGCGCGTCCAGGCGGTTTCTATGCCGCGCTCGGCGGCGACATGCTGGGCGTTGACCAGGTTGATTGCGCGCCGGTCGACGATATCGCGCAGTGCGCCCTGGAGCGCGGCGAGCAGCAGGGGGCGTGGCGCCTCTTCGCGTGGGCCGGAGTAGCGGAGCTCGATAGCGCTGAGCCCGCCTGGCAGCAGAGCCCGACCCAGACGACCGAGGCGTTCCGCCAGGTCGAGGAGTGGCCGAAGCTCACCCCACCCACCGCCCCCCACCAGGCCAGCATTGAGCGCGGCGCTCAGGTCACCCGTCAACAGCGCATCACGCACGGCCGTGCATGCTTCTATCGCAACGCTCCGCTGCGCCTCGCCTGTCGATGCGCCGAGGTGCGGGGTGAGCAGGACGTTGGGGAGGGTCCTGAGGGGGCTGTCCGCCTCGAGCGGCTCATGGGCGAAGACATCCAGGCCCGCCGCCGCGACGTGCCCTGACTGGAGCGCCTCAACGAGCGCGTCTTCGACTATTATGCCGCCGCGCGCCAGGTTGAGGACGATAGAACCGGGGCGAAGCCGCGCGAGTTCGGCAGCCCCGATCATTCCTCGGGTTTCGGAGGTAAGCGGAACGTGCAGTGAGAGAACATCTCCGGCGTCTAGCGCGTCATTGAGGGTAGCGGCCGATTCCACGCCAAGCTCATCAAAGCGCGACGGGGAGACGTATGGATCGAACGATATCACCCGCATCCCGAAGGTTCTCGCGCGGCGCGCCACCTCGCCACCTATACGGCCGAGCCCGATAACGGCCAGTGTGCGCCCTCGCAGCTCGGTTCCGCCGAGTGCGGAGCGCGCCCAGGCCCCGTCGCGCATGGACGCCGCAGCTGTGTGAACGTTGCGCAGAATGGAAATGAGAACCCCGAACGTCAGCTCGGCCACCGATATGGTGTTCCCGCCGGGCGCGTTGATGACAGCGATGCCGAGCTCGGTCGCGCGCTCGATATCCACGTTGTCAACGCCCACCCCTGCCCGGCCCACTACCCGCAGCCGCGCGCCGGCGTCGAGTAGCTCATGAGATATTCTTGTCGCACTCCGCCCGATCAGCGCGTCGTAGTTTGCGATTTCATCTATAACTTCCGGCGCCGGTCGCGTCGGACGTTCAATGACTTCGATGGCCGGTGCTGCGCGCAGGATCGCTATTCCTTCGGGATCCACGTCGTCGGTGACCAGTACGCGGAATCTCACCTCATCCATCGATCATCACCCCCTGCAGCGCGCTCAGCAGTTCTTCCACCTCGCCGACGGTGTGATCCCCCATGTGACCGATCCGGATAGTCGTATCCTTCAGCTTTCCGTAGCCTGGGCTGATGGTGTATCCGTGCGCGCTCATCGACGCCGCCAGCTCGGGCCCGGTAACCGTCGGTGGTAGCTGGATCGCCGTAACCGTAGGCGATCGGAATCCCGGAGACGCCAGGATGGACATGCCGAAACCGGAGCCGACCTCGTCGACCCAGCGCCAGCAGAGCTCGGCCATAGCTATGTGGCGTGCCGCGCGAGCCTCCATCCCCTCCGCGTCCAGCGCCCGCAGCTGCTCCGCAAGTGCGTAGACGAGGTTGATGGCCGGCGTAGCTGGCGTCTGATGCCGCTCCCAGTAGCTGTCCAGCTCCAGGAGGTCGAAGTAACGCCCCCTCCCATCGATAGTCGCTGCGCGCCGGAGAAGGCGCTCGCTGGGCGACCCGAAGGCGAGGCCGGGCGGGAGGGCGAGCGCCTTCTGAGCACCCGTCAGCAGCCAGTCCAGGCCCCATTCGTCCGGCTCCACCTGCACTCCGCCAACGCTCGAGACACCATCCACCATCACGAGTATATCATCGCCAGAAGCACCCTCTGCCGCGCGGGCAGCCGCCGCGATCTCTCTGATCGGGTTGAGCACGCCGGTCGAGGTCTCGGAATGCACGACGACCACGGCATCGAAGCCGCCGGCCGAGAGACGTTCCTCCACGATGTCCGGCGAATGCGCCTCGCCCCACGGCACCTCGTACGTCTCGCATTCGCGACCAACCGCCTCGACCAGCTCGCGGAAGCGGCCGCTGAACGCGCCGTTGACGAGAGCGAGCGCGCGGCGCCGCACACCGTTGCGAACGGCAGCCTCCATGAGCCCGGTGGCTGATGAGGTCGAGATATACACCGGGCGGGTCGTGCCGAATACGCGGCGTAGCCGAGGGTCCGCATCGGCTAGGAGCGAGGCGAGCTCGGGACCACGGTGGCCGACCGGCTGTCGCGCCATCGCGGCGAGTATCTCGGGGCGGACCTCGGTGGGTCCAGGGAGGAAAAAGCGACCTTGCATGGGACGGCGAGTGCGAAGTGCGAAGTGCGAAAGTGCAACGACCAGTGCGAAAGTGCGGGAGTGCGGGAGTGCGACTACCGGTTGCTCAAACTCCTATGGAAATTCACCTCTGGCAAGTAGGTCTGACCAGTGGGATGCGGCGAGCCTTTCTCGGTCCGTCTCACCTGTTGCTATTGCAAGTACATCCGCCAGTGAGTTCGATCTGATCACATAATCCGCACGCGCGCTTACTTCGGGGCGGTCCTCGATGGCCGTGAAGGCGCAGAAGGCGTCTACGGCGGGGCTGGCTTCGGCGTCCGTGGCGCCGTCGCCGACCAGGAGCGAGGGGCGGGGGAGATTCCATGAGTGAATGACAGCCTGCTTGCCGCCGCTTCGCGCGAGTGGTGAATCGCTCTCGAAGCCCAGGTATGCGCCGGTATCATCGAAGTCGATCCCTACCGCGGCCACGTCCTCGGGACCCACTCCGAGTGAGCGCGCGAGAATTTCTACAGCGGGCCGAAGTCCTCCTGAGAGTATCCGCACCTGCTTCCCGAGCCATTGAAGCGCGGCAATGGTTTCGCGTGCATCCGGGACTAGCTGCTCGATATAGCGCCATCCCAAAGCCTCGACCTGCTCGCGCGTCGGGCGGATGTGGCGGAGTCGCTCGCCATACACATCCTCCAGCGCCACGCGGCCGGCCATCGCCGCCTCGGTGAGCGCACGAACCTCTTCGGCGCGGCGACCCGCCAGCTCATCGATCCCTTCGATGGCGACCAGCGTGGAATCGCAATCAAAGATTATCGACCGGAATTCACCTGCCGTGCTATCTCCAGTCATCCTTCCAACGGGTATAATGCACCGGAGTGATCCTGCCGGCCCTGAGGACCTCGACACCCGCTGGATCGCGGTACGCGCTGCGATAGAACACGTGTGAGACCCCGCTCTGGATGATGAGCTTCGCGCACATCACGCATGGGCTGGCGGTAACGAATACCACCTTGTCCGGCGTGAGGCCCGGTGCCTTCACGAGCGCGTTCGCCTCCGAATGTATGCACCCGCAGCGACCCGGCTCCACGGAGTCACAGCGATTCGGAAGGCCGCGCGCGTTCCCGTTGTAGCCTATCCCCAGCACATTGGAGAGAGTAGCATCGGTGATGACGGTGCCCACCTGCTTGCGCGCGCAGGTGGAGCGCTTGGCAAGCTCCTCAGCCATCCGCATGTACACTTCGAAGAGCGGTATCCGCTCGACCGCAGGTTCGCCGTTGCCCTCACCGCCGCCGGGCGAAGTGTTGAGCGGGTGATCGTTCTCGGCCACCCCATCCCGCCGCAGGGTCACAGCCCGGTCGCCAATCGGTTCACGGCATCGCGGAGCGTGTCCTCGGACGCGGCGAAGGAGAGCCGGAGATACCTGTCATCACCGAATGCGGTTCCCGGAACGAGCGCCACGCCTGTGCTCTGGAGGATACGCTCGCAGACTTCGACGGAGTTTTCGCCGGCGTTCGCCAAACCGCCGGTAGCGATCCAGAGGTAGAAGGCACCTGCGGGATCCACGAACTCCACGTCGGGCAGCTTCTCGCGGAATAACTGCGTCAGCAGCTGCTTTCGTACGTTAAAAGACTGCTGCATGGCCCTGCATTCGTCGAGTTGCGCGGGGTCCGCGCGGTAGGCGGCAAGGGCCGCGTGCTGCGACGGTGTAGGCGCGTGCGTTGTGGTCTGACTCTGCAGTGCGGAGACCTTGGCGGCGAGTGCTTTCGCTGAATAGGAAAACCCGATACGCCAGCCGGTCATGGCGAACGCCTTCGATGCCCCATCGATCAGTACGGCACGTTCCAGAAGCTCGCCGGGTAGATCGAGTATTCCCGGAGCGAGGTCACCCTCGAAATATATTCGTCGATAGATCTCGTCCGAGATGAGCCAGATCCCGCGGTCAGCGGCCCATCGCGCGATCTCTTCGAGTTCATCCTTCGTGTAGACGGCGCCGGATGGATTGCCGGGCGAGTTCAGGAGAAGACCCTTAGCGCCACCAGCGGCGGCGCGATCGAGGGCATCGACTGTGACCTTGAAGCTACGTTCGGCGTCGCCATCCACGAGAACCGGCTCGGCGCGCGTGAGCTCGACTATTGCCGGATAGCTGGTCCAGTAGGGAACCGGTATGAGAACGCGATCGCCGGGACCGAAGAGTGAAAAACAAACGTTGAATAACGCCTGCTTCGCACCGGCGCTCACCACTATGCCATGCGCCTCAATATCGCCGGCGCCGGGGGAAAGCCGCTGGAGATCGGCGGCAATAGCGGCTCTCAGCTCGGGTATCCCGGGTGCGGGCGTGTACCGGGTATGGCCGGCCCGAATCGCCTCCACGCCGGCATCCGCTATGAAGCGGGGCGTGGGGAAGTCCGGCTCACCCACACAGAGGTCGATTATGTCGCGCCCCTCGGCACGAAGTTGTTTGGCGCGCGACGAAACCGCGATGGTCGCGGACGGCTGTAGTGCGGCGATATTCTCGGAAAACTCAGTCATCAGTTTTTTTATCGGTAGAGGCTGTCCTACCAGCGCGCATGACGCCGGCAGGTAAGGTGAGTGTGAAAGTAGAACCTTCGCCAGGCGCGGAAGTCAGCGATATCTCCCCGCCGAGCCGTTCGGCCAGGCCCTGCGATAGAGTCAGACCGAGGCCTGCACCGCCGAAGCGACGCGTAGCCGAGCCGTCCACCTGGCGGAACTCCTGAAAAATGTTCTTCTGCTCTTCCGGAGCGATTCCTATCCCCGTGTCACTGATCTCCCAGACGACAACGGGCGCCGGCTCGATCGCGCTGCTCCCGTTAACACCCTGATCGAGTCGCACGCGTATGGTGATGGACCCCGCCAGCGTAAACTTAAGGGCGTTAGAGACCAGGTTCTTGAGAATCCGGAGAACCATCGACGAGTCCGTGTGGATCGGGACGGCGGACTCGTCGGAAACCACGGATATCTCGACACCTGCCAGTGGCTCCGGTGCGTCAGAGACCGTGGCCCGAGCGAGCGATATGGCGTCAGTGAGCTCCGGGTCTATCTCGATCTCACCGAGCTTGATGTGCGTCAGGTCCAGCAGGTCGTTGATCAGGCGCATCAGGTCTGTGCCCGAAGAATCGATTTTATCGGCCGCCCTGGCCTGCTCCGGGTTGAGTGTGCCGGAGACCCCCTCCTTGAGGAGGTAGGCATAGCCGAGAATTGCGGTGAGCGGAGTCCGCAGCTCGTGTGAGACGTTGGCCAGGAACTCGTTCTTCAGACGCCTCGCCTCGTCCGCCTCGCGGTAGCGCGCCTCGAGCTCGATGTTCTGCTCGCGGAGCTTCTCGTTAGTTATCTGAAGATCCTCTATCAGGTGGGCCTTCTCGGCGGTGGCTGCGAGCTGGTCCGCCACCAGTTCGAGCAGGCCGGGGTTCTCTGTCGGAAACTTCTCCGGATCGCGGTAATAGAAGGTAAGCGCGCCGGCGGGCTTGCCTTTGAACGCCAGCGGGAGCGATATCGACGAGACGAAGCCTAGTTCGCGCGCCGATTCCCACCAGTCCTCCAGTGCGGGGTCTGCAAAGACGTCGGACACTTCGAACGTGCGATTTTCCGCCACCGCGCGGCCGGTCGGGCCGTTTCCGACTCGAACGCGCAGCTTACTTAAGTACGTTCCGTATTTCTGTGGCCAGTTGAAAGCTGCGACTACATGCAGAAGGTCCGACTCGTCGCCTGATCCGCGCAGAAAGACGCACCCGAAGGACGCACCCACCAGCGGCGTAACATGTTCCAGAGCAATGCGATAGACGTCTGTCGGCCGCTCCGCTGTCAGGAACGCGTGCGCGATCTCCCGCGCGGCTTTGAGCTCGCGTAATCCGTGCTTTTCCACGGGTGCGGGCGGGGGCGATAGCTTCGAAGTCAATGGAATCTCTCTTGACGTGATTGCATGCGGGGCCTACTGTACGAAACAGACGGCCTGGCCGTTGCCTTTTTCGAGGTCCTTCCACCCTTTTACCAGGAGCCCCGCGGTGAACAAGTCAGAACTCACCCAGAAGCTGGCCGATCGGACGAACCTTAGCAAGTCCGACGCGCAGAAGGCAGTGGACGCTCTGTTCGCCGCTGATAGCGGGATCATTTCTCAGGCGCTGAAGAAAGGTGACAAAGTTCAGATCACCGGTTTCGGCAGCTTCGAGACCCGCCGCCGAGAAGCCCGCAAGGGAAGAAATCCACGTACCGGCAAAGAGATCAAGATCGGTGCATCTACCAGTGCGGCGTTCCGCGCAGGCAAGGGCCTGAAAGACGCCGTTTCCTGAAGCGGACCCACGAGACTCTGGAGCCACGACTGTTCAGTCGTGGCTCCTTTTTCGTGCTCACGCTTTCGGCGGCTGCCGCATCATTCTGCGTTTCGGCGGCGCGCCGGTTTTGCGGCCGCGGTCGCCGCCCCTGTCGTAATCTACCCGCACGCTGCGGCCTTTGATGGTCGTGCCGTTCACGGCGCGGATAACACGATCGGCGTCACCCGCCTGGACCTCGACTATCGTGAAGGTGTCACGTATCTCCACCCGGCCAACATGTGAACCGGGGATATTCGCCTCACCCGCCACCGCACCAACCAGGTCACCCGGGCGAACGTCATCGCGACTCCCGATACCCACATACAGTCGGGCCCAGGTCGCGGGTGGCGGGCCGGTGGTAGCGGCTGCGGATTCATCGACCGCGGATGACGACGGCGCGCCATTCGGCTCGGGTCGGCCGCGCCGAAGCATAGCGACGGTCGCCGCAGCGATCTCGGCCGCTGTAAATTCCTCGAACAGCGGCTCAATAACCAGCATCTCGGCGGTGAGATCGTCCTCCCGCAAGGTGCGCTGCAACTCGGCGCGAAGCTCACGCAGCTTCCGCGACGCGGGTCCCTGATCGCGCGGTAGTGGTACCGCTGTCAATGCTACGTTCGCCTGCCTGGCTATCTCCCGGAGGTGTGGGAGCTCGGCTGAGTTCAGGAGGACCACCGCCGACTCGTCGCCCTGATGTCGCGCTAGCAGGCTGACCGCATCGGCCGGAACATCGAAGCTGATGGTCTGACCGGTTTCCTCGCCGCTATCGCTCACCAGCTCGGCCCGGCTGATCCCGGACGGGGCCACGGCCGCATCCGCCTCAGGATCGTCGACATCCCCTATGAGAAAACCGCGATGAGCCAGCCGTTCTGCGAGATCGGCGGCCCTCTCGTCTGTGCGGCAGAAAAGGACGGGTGGGATCTCTCCCTTACCACCGGACAGCTGGCGAGCGAGCACATCGATCTTCTCTTGCCCGGCCACCGCGACATACCCGACGCGAGCTACTACAGGTGGCGCTACGGCAGGCTGGACCGCCGGTTCATCCGGATAGCGGAGTGCACGCTTGATTCGTCGCTCCGCCAGATCGTCGATCTCCGCATTCATGGTCGAGGAGATGAGGATGCGTTGGGTGTCGCGCGGGAGGTGGTCCAGCAGCGTGTCGACGGCCGGCCAGTCGCCCAGCTCGTGCATGGCCCAGGCGCCGTCGATGACGATAGCGGTGAGATCATCGAGCTTTATTCCGGATGCGCGCACGGACTCCATGACATCCGCCGGCGATGCCACCAGTATGTCCGCTTCGGTGGCAGGAGTCCCCCACGCCCCGCCCGTCGCGGCCACGCCGAGGCCGACGGCAGCCGCGTACGGAAGGATGGAAAGGGCGACGCGCTCCGCTACTTCCGGCGTGGGCGCAAGTATCAAAACGCGAAGCGGGATATCCTCGACATCGACAGAACCCGCCTCGAGACGATCTAGGACTCCGAGAGTGTATGCCAGTGTTTTGCCGGACCCGGTACTGGCGCGCGCAACCAGATTGCCGCCGCGGCGGAGGGCGGGGACGACCGCCGCCTGGAGCGCTGTGGGTGTTTCTATCTCCTCGTCCTCCAGCGTGCGAACAAGCTCATCACAGAGACCGATATCTTCAAAGGATTGCATGACAGTCGTGTACAGAATTA
>DASSKB010000142.1:0-16448 GCA_035690925.1 Longimicrobiaceae bacterium | reverse complement strand
GGCGTTTGGTTTTGGAGGGCTGCACATTCTTTTCGGGATCCTTATCGCGAGGAGGTATGGTGGGTAAGCAGAAGGCGATTCCCAGAGATGAAATGCAGGGAGACGGAAGCTCCTCACTCCAGAGCGAGCTTGGGGGAGCCTGGGAGACAGGAACCCCGAACCTGGATCGGCTTGTACACGAGCGAATGCGGCTGGGCATAGTCAGCGCGCTATCGGTCAATGAGTCGCTGAGCTTCAACGAGCTCAAGGATATGCTGCGGGCGACCGATGGTAATCTTAGCGTCCACGCCCGCAAGCTCGAGGACGCGGGCTACGTCGATTGCACCAAGTCCTTTGCTGGCCGGGTGCCGCGAACGGAGTTCAGGTTGACTTCGGCGGGACGTGGAGCGCTCGAGAATTATCTCAACCATATGGAAGCGCTCATCCAGGCAGTACGCGAGAGGTAGTTTTTTTTGACCAGTGACCTTTATCCTGCAAAGAACCTTGTCAGCTGATTATTCCAACGGACTTCATGTTGCCCTCATAATGGATGGGAACGGGCGATGGGCTCGTGCGCGCGGCCGATCGCGGGTGATGGGGCACCGGGCAGGCGCCCGTGCGGCCCAGCGAACCGTCCAGGCTGCGCGTGAGGCGCGCGTCCGCATACTGACACTGTACGCCTTCTCTTCCGACAACTGGGCGCGTCCACCCCGCGAGGTCGCTGGCCTGATGCGACTTTTTCGCGTATACCTTTTCGCCGAGACCGGCCGATGCGTGGAGAACGGCATCCGCCTGAGCGTGATCGGAAGGCGCGACCGCCTGCCGTCAGCGCTCATCGGCGCAATAGAATCCGCGGAAGCTGCCACGGCCGGCGGACGCATGATGGACCTGCGAATCGCGCTGGACTACTCCGCGCGAGACGCAATCATGCAGACAGCGGCCGAGACGGCGGGCAAGGACCTCTCACGTGAGGAGTTCGACGTGCAGATGGCTAAGGCTATCCACTCGCCGACAACCGGCGAGGTCGACCTCCTTATCCGGACCGGCGGAGAACAACGCCTAAGCGATTTCCTGCTCTGGGAATCCGCCTACGCCGAGCTCGTATTCTCCCCCTGCATGTGGCCCGACTTCGGCGCACCCGAACTGGCAAGTGCCCTGAAAGAATTCCACAGCCGCGAGCGGCGGTTTGGTGGAGTACCCGAAGCGGTGGCGAGCTGATCTGAGCCCCTGCGGGGATCAGAGCTATCAGCTATCAGCTATCAGCTATCAGCTACGGATTCTCCGGTTTAGCAGGGGCAGCGCTGAGGGCAGGGTCCGGCTCGGCAGTTATCAGCGTGAGTAGTAAGCTGATAGCTGATAGCTGATAGCTGATAGCTGATAGCTGATAGCCTTCCTCACCTGTTCAAATCCACCGGCACGCACCCTTCCTTCAACTGCTCACACAAGGCATTCGTATACACCTCGGTCATAGTTATGTAGCTCTGGGCGTTGTATGCCGCACCGTGGGCGCCGGGGGGGTAGAAGCGGAGGTCGACGTCCTTGCCGGCGTTGGTAAGCGCCGTCAGGAGCTGCATGGTGTTCTGGGGATGGACGTTCTCGTCCATCGCCGAGTGGACCAGGAGCAGTGGATCCTCCAGCGCCTCGGCGTAGGGGAGAGTAGAGCTGGCCTCGTAGCCGGCGAGGTTAGCGCTCAGCAGACCCATATAGCGTTCGGTGTATATGGAATCGTAGAGACGCCAGTCGGTTACGGGTGAGTTTGATATTCCGAACGCGAACAGCTCTGGGTACTGGAGAAGGGTGTAGACGGCCATATACCCGCCATAGCTGGTGCCTTGAATAGCAATAGCATCCTCATCGACGTAGGGTAGAGTGGCGAGGTACTTGGCGACTTCGGCGAAGTCATGGCTCTCCCACTTACCGAGCTGCTTGTAAACTATCTCTACGAAATCCCGCCCGTAGTTCCCCGTACCCCGGTTGTTGAGACCCACCACGATGTATCCCTGCTGCGCCAGGTACTGATGCCAGCCGTTGGTGGCGAAGGCGTTGTACACCTGCTGCGAGCCGGGCCCGCCATAGATCGATAGGAGGACGGGGTACTCCACTTCGGGATCGAAGTCGGGTGGAAGGATCATCGAGCCGTCCAGGTTCACCCCATCACTCGTCGTGAACTGGAAGAGGTCGAGCGGCGAATACGCGTGCAGCTCCAGCCATTCGCTGGTCTCAGCGTTGTCCTCCAGCACGGCGACCCGCTCTCCATCGGTGCTCCACAGCTCGACCTGCCTGGGCGTGCCGGTATTCGACCAGCTATCGATGTACCACTCGCCGTCGGGCGAAACGTTGACGCTGTGGCGGCCAGGCGTCTGCGTGAGCCGGCGTTTGCCGCTACCGTCGAACTGAATAGCGTAGAGGTTCCGGTCGAGCGGTGACGCCTCAGTGGATGTGTAGTAAATGGTTTGCGATACGGGCTCGATAGCCTCTACGCGGGTAACCACCCAATCCCCCTCCGTTACCTGGTTGATCAGCTCGCCATCGTAGCCGTACCGGTAGATGTGCTGATTGCCGTCACGGTCGGAAATCCAGAAGAACTCGCGAATGTCGTCCGGAAAATACAGAAAATCCTGGATACCGGCATAGAAATCGAAAACGTCGATCCACGCGTCCGACTCTTCTTCCAGCACGAGCCGCCGCTCGCCCGTCGCCACATCGAAGAAGAAAACCCGCAGGTGATTCTGTGCCCGGTTGAGAGTCATCACCGCCAGCGTGTTGGGATCGGCGGTCCAGTATATCCGGGGGATATAGAAATCTCCGCTCAATCCGGTTTCCAGCCACACGATATCGCCCGTTTGGACATCCGCGACACCTATGCGGACTTCGGGGTTCTCATCTCCTACCTTCGGGTAGTTGATGCTTATCCACTCGGGATGCTGCCCCGAGTAGTCGGTGAGCTGCACTGCCGGAACGCCGGCTTCTTCGGTCTGCCAGAAGGCGATGCGCCGGCTGTCTGGCGACCACTTCCATGCCTGCGTGAGCCCGAACTCCTCCTCGTAGACCCAGTCGAAGACGCCGTTGAATAGCGTATCACTACCAGTAGTTGTCAGCCGCCGCTCAGCATCTGCCGCCATATCGAACACGTAGAGATCACCGCCGCGCTCGTATGCGACCAGATCGCCATCCGGTGACAGTTCGGCTGTGCGCGCGTCGTCGGCCACCAGCTCCATCTCGTCGGTCGCGGGTGAGAACAGAAAGAAATCGGCTATACCGGAGCTACGGTAGATGGGCCGGAAATCCGCCTGGAGGAGAATGTGCTCGGAGTCCGATGCCCACTGGAACGACCGATATTCGATAGGCTCGCCGGTGCCCGGAAGGGTGAGGTCGTTGGTGTCGAAGAGCACCTGATCCTGGAGCTCCTTTGGATCGTAGACCCGTATCTCTTCCTGACCGCTCGCTGGATTGATGGTGGTGTATGAGAACCGTTCGCCGCTCTCGATCCAGTTTACGCTCGCCGGCCCGGATTCGCCGGCAAGTAAAGCGGACGCACCCAGCGCCTCCTCGACGCTGGAAAAGCGAGACTTTTCCTGGGCGCCGGCTGGACCAGCCAGTAACACGACTGTAGCTATTACGGAATAGTGAAGAGATAGTCGCTTATTCATGAATCTCGCTTCTGTGACACTGTGATCTCAGGGACGGTTGAACTTAGGCAGCGTCTCGTCACGGTCGCAAGCTCGCCCGCCTCGGGTACGTTCTGTAAGGATTTCCAATTTCGTGCAACTAACCTTGATGAGAGGTGACAGATGAGAGACTTCAAACGGGTTCTGGATGACGATAGGTGACCAGGAAGGGTCTTTCCTGGCGCTGGTCCACGCCAACGACTCGGCTATAAGGAAGATCTGCCGTGTTTATGGCGATGATAGGGCGGCGCGGGAAGATCTCTACCAGAACATCCTGGTTCAGTTGTGGCGCGCACTGCCATCATTCCGCGGCACATCCGCACCTGGCACCTGGCTCTACAGGGTGGCCCTTAACACGGCACTCGCGCAGCGCCGCCGTGCGAGTGCGCGGCCAGAGACCCAGCTGGAGGATCCGGACACCTTTATGGGTGAACACCACCACCGGCCTGATCGGGAGTTCGAAGCCAACCAGCGCCTGGAGAAGCTATACAGAGCCATCGACCGGCTCGACGACCTCGATAAAGCGCTCATCCTCCTGCATCTGGAGGACCAGTCATACCGGGAGATAGCCGAGGTGCTGGACATAAGCGAGTCGAACGTCGGGGTGAAGCTGCACCGCATACGGAAAAAGCTCGCCACGCTGTTAATCGAGGAGCGGCCATGAGAATAGAAGAAGCACACAGCTTGTGGAAATCACAGGACCAGAACCTGGAGACGACGATGGCGGACAATGAGATACTGGAGATAGTGAAGAAGCGGTCGACGAAATTTGATGAGGAGATCCACAAGCGCGATCGCCGCGAGCTCATCGCCGTTATCCCGGTCGTTATTCTCTTCCTGTTCGTCTTCACCAGCGTGCCCGCGATGTCGAAGGTCGGCGTCGTCGTGATCCTCCTCAGCACCGCATTCGTCCTCTGGACCCTTCGCGGGGCCCGGCGAACGCGGGACGAGCAGTCGTTTCAGCTCCCTGTCACCGCGGTGGTTCGTGAGGAGCTAACCAGGGTAGATAGGCAGATTCGCCTGCTTACAGGTGTTTTCTGGTGGTACATCGCTCCGCTCGCAACCGGAGCACTGCTATTCGTCTGGGGCGTTACTGGCCCATCCTGGTTCATGCTCGGCTATGCGGCCTTCGTCGTTGTGGTCGCCATGATTATCGTTCGCCTTAATCGCACCGCAGTCGACCGCGATCTCCGACCGAAGCGGGACGAGCTCCTGGACCTGCTCGGCCAGGCAGAATCCGCCTGATTTTCGTACTAAGCCATTCATCGACCTGTACCCCAAAGACCGACATGACCGGTAAACTGAAGCTTTATCGCCGCGCGCTTGGCGCGCTCGTACTCCTGCTGACGATAGTGACGCCGCTCGGCGCCCAGAGCGACCCTGCCATCGAACGCGGTCGCGCGCTCAACGACCTCCTGCTTTCCGGAGCGACCGATTCGGTCTTTACCCTCCTTTCGGACGAGCTTCGAGCGGCCGTCGGTGGTAAGGACGGGCTCGCACAATTCTCCAGAACCGTGAATGGCGGACTGGGTGAAGAGACGGCGATTGTCGAGGAGGCGATCTATTCGATAGGACCATGGACGCAGTATTACCGCATCTCCAGATTCTCCGGGCTGCCCGACCAGACAGTCACCGCATCCTGGGCGTGGGCAACCGACGGCGAAGTGACGAGCATGACCATCCGGCCGACGCCGGAGCCCGCAGCAACGGACTACGCGGACTATCAAACGAAGGCCGCGCTCCAACTGCCGTTCAAGGGTGAGTGGTACGTCTTCTGGGGCGGCCGCACACCCCACCAGAACTACCACGTCGTAGCCCCGGACCAGCGGTTCGCCTACGACCTTCTGATCGTGCGCAACGGAGGCACACACAAGGGTGACGGCAAGCAGAACACCGACTACTACTGCTTCGGCCAGCCGATCCTGGCACCAGCCGCGGGCCGCGTCGTCACTGCCGTTGATTCACTACCCGATAATTTGCCCGGAGTTATGAACCCGGCTGCTCCGGCCGGCAACCATGTTATAATCGACCACGGCGACGACGAGTTCTCTCTGCTCGGCCATCTACAGAGCGGTTCGGTAACGGTCGAGGTAGGGGATACCGTCGAGAGCGGCGAGACCCTGGGAATGTGCGGGAACAGCGGGAACAGTTCCGAGCCGCACCTTCATCATCATCTACAGACGGAAGGCTCGTTCGGTGAAGGGGTTGGCCTGCCTGTCTACTTTAACGGTTATTGGGCGGATGGCGAATACGTGGAGCGCGGCGAGCCGGTGCGGGGACAGGCGATCAGGCCTGGTAGTCCCCACTGAGATCATCGCCGAACGGCGGAGAGGAAAGTAGGGTAGACTCTCGTGGCAGCAGATCGAGCGAAAATCTCGTGACGAGATCGGCTGGCTGGAGGTTCTCGCCTGGCGCGGCGAGCCCGCAGCTCTCCGCCAACCAGCCCACCACCCGACCAGGATTCACCCCGCTAGCGCGTAGCTCGGCCAGAGTGATCGCACCGTATCGCTTTGCCATACGCTCGCCGCGGTCATCGAGCAGCAGTGGTACATGGAGCCAAACGGGCGGGGTGAGGTCGAGTGCCTCATAGAGCAGGACCTGCCGCGCAGTCGAGGACAGGAGGTCCGCCCCACGCACCACGTGCGTGATTTCCATTGCCGCATCATCGACCACTACCGCCAACTGGTACGCCGCTACTCCGTCTTTTCGACGCACCACGAAGTCGCCGACCTCCTCGTACGGCTCAAAGGTTTGGTCTCCCTGCAGGATGTCGTGGAAGGTTACAGCGCCCGGTAGAACCCGAAAGCGGAGCGCGTGAGCATTCCTGTCTGATCGTCCGTGGAGACTTTCAGTCGCTGGCGTCCGTGGATCGCACGTTCCCGGGTACCGCGGACCCTCGTCACCGTTGTCGTGGGGAGCACTTGCCGCCTCCGCAATCTCGCGGCGCGTACAAACGCATTCGTACAGCCGTCCGGCGCGCGACAGTCGGTTCAGCGCATCCTCATAATCAGCGCGCCGCTGAGACTGGAGATACGGCCCGAATCGCCCGCCCACGTCCGGCCCTTCATCCCAATCCAGCCCGAGCCAGCGGAGGTCCGCCAGCTGCGCTTCAAGAATACCTGGCCGCACCCGCCCCCGGTCAAGATCCTCCACCCGAATTATGAACTCACCACCCACACTGCGCACGTGTAACCAAGCGAGTAACGCCGTCCGAGCGTTCCCCAGATGCAGCTCACCCGTCGGGCTCGGTGCGAACCTACTACGAGTGCGAGGTGCGAGGTGCGAAGTGCGAGAGGACACGGATGAGTGCGGTAGTGCGGGAGTGCGGGAGTGCGGGGCTACCGAAAGATCCTCGCGGGTAGTCTCTTCACCAACCGGAACACTCTCGTGGCTCAGTTCCATTCGAGCATCCACTCCCGCACTTTCGCACTCCCGCACTCGTCGTTCAAAGATCCCCCAGCATCCTATCGACTCGGGCTTCCAGCGCGGGGCGGGTGCTGCCGGCGAGCGCGGATTCTAGCAGGTCGGCGAGCTCGGCGGCGAAGTCGTCGGGTAGCTTGCGTTCTAGACGAACGAGCGGTGCGAACGCGAGCAGGGCGGTTCTTGGCACGTCCTCGTCGTCATGGCGGTCGCCGCGCCAGGCCTCGGGGTCGCCCGCACTCACGCGCCACGGCTCCATTTCCGGCTCGGCCGCCGGGGCTTCATCCCTATCGCCCACGGGTACGGTCAGGCCGACCATGGCGTGGACTTCGGCGGCTGGATCTTCAGGTTCCTCCGCCAGTACGCCCAGGGTGACCGGCTCGAGAGTGACCTCGCTCAACACTCCCAGGGTGTCGGGGGGCAGCAGCGCTCGAAAGCTCGGCGTCTCATTTCCGTTGACGAAGAACGCCACTGGCACGAGATCGCTATCTTCCGAGACCAGCCCCTCACCTCCTATCTCCCGCATTTCCAGCTCTACCGTTTCCGACCGCAAATATACGTACATGGGTGCCCTTCCCTCTCTGGAGCATAGGTTCGCGCGCACCCTCAATCTATAAGGGATTGGCACCGGTTGGTACCGTCGGGCTCTCTCCGGCGAGCCCCGACGGCCACGGGATAAACGTACGGTTCTTGCGTGATATTACACTCAACGCTGATCGTCTCGATCATGCGATCGCGGGCGACAGCCGCCCCTTTTGAGGCTGTATCATGAACACCGAGCCTACCCAAAGTAACGAGGCCTCTCGACTCAGGCTCATTCTGGGGCAGATGCCGATCGTGCTGTTCTCGACTGACACGGAGTTCAGGGTAACCTACCTGTTCGGTGCGCCGCTCGACCTGCTGGGCCTGCATCCGGAAGAGCTGGTGGGGACGTCTATCCTGGACTTCTTCACGACCAGGGACCCCGCGCATCCACCGATAACCGCCCTGCGCCGGGCGCTCGCCGGGGAGTCGGTCTCGTACGAGGTAGAGTGGGGCGCGCGCATCTTCCAGGTTCACCTCTGCCCGCTGGAGCGCAATGACGAAGTTATGGGCGCTATCGGTGCGGGACTGGACATCACGGAGCGGAAGCAGGCTGAAGAGGAGCTCCGCCAGCGCGAGCTCGAACAGAAGTTTCTGGCGGACACAAGCGCGGTGCTGGCCTCGTCTATCGATTACGAGACGACCCTTCCGAAGCTCGCGCGGCTCGCCGTGCCATATCTCGCCGATTGGTGCATAGTCCATTTCGTGGAGCCGGACGGCCGGTTTCGCCGGCTGGAGGTCGCTGGCCACACTACCGAGCAGGAGCAATTGCTTCAACAGCTGGCCGACCGCTATCCCGCCAGATATGAAGGGGAGGAGCACCCGATAGGCAGGGTGCTCAGGACCGGCGAGTCAGTTCTCATCGAAGAGATGTCGGATGCAGACTTCGACCGGATCTCGCGGGGTCCGGAGCATCTCGTCATATTGAAGCAATTGGGCATGGCTTCGGCCATCATCGTTCCGCTAGCCAGCCATGGCAAGGTGCTGGGTGCAATCGCCTTCGTCAGGAGTACAACTGAAAAGACCTATAGCGCCGCCGACCTGGCGATGGCTGAGGAGGTAGCGAGGCGCGCGGCCATGGCTGTTGATCACGCCCGCCTGTACAAGGAGTCGCTTGAAACACGTGATCGACTGCAATCGCAGGCCGCGGCCCTCGAGAGAGCGCAGGCCGAGATAAGAACCGTGAACGACGAGCTCCGCGAGGCGAACGAGAAGCTGGTGCAGAGGACGGAGGAGGCGGAGCATGCCAACTCGGCAAAATCAGCCTTCCTGGCCACCATGAGCCACGAGCTGCGGACTCCGCTGAATGCTATCAGCGGCTACGCCGAGATACTGGAGATGGGAATCCGCGGGCCGGTGACGTCGGCTCAGCGTGATGACCTCGCGCGGATCCGGCACAACCAGGAGCACCTGCTGGGGCTTATAAACGACGTTCTCAATTTCGCGAAGATCGAAGCTGGTCAGGTGCGGTATCAGATCGTCGATGTCGAGCTGAATTCACTTCTCGCGGGTATCCGCGAGCTTATTGAACCGCAGGTGAAGGCGAAGAAACTGAAGTACGAATATCGCCCGTCACAAGTCGAGCTAATGGCGCACGCGGATCCCGAGCGTACCGAGCAGATCGTGTTGAACCTGGTTACGAACGCAATAAAGTTTACCGATCCAGGCGGAAGCGTCGTGCTCACCGCCGACAAGGACGATTCACGGGTCGCCATCCGGGTCCAGGACAGCGGCCACGGCATAAGTCGCGAGAAGAAGGACGTTATCTTCGAGCCGTTTGTTCAGGTCGACCCTGTACTGACGCGGTCCAACGAGGGGACCGGGCTGGGGCTCTCCATCAGCCGCGACCTAGCGCGCGCCATGGAAGGCGATCTCACGGTGGAAAGCGCACCGGGTGAGGGGTCGACGTTCACCCTCGTACTTCCCGCATCTGATTTATAACCATCCTTCCGCCAGGCCGGATTGCCCCCGCGGGTCATGAGCGTATCTTAGAGAATCCTTCAACCGCGGATCGTGCATGACTGCCACCCTTCCACTGGTTCAATCAAACCGCGAACACGCCCCGCTCGAGCGAGCGCTGCGCGAGCGACTCCAGGGCGATGTAAGGTTCGATGTCCATTCCCGGCTCCTCTACAGTACCGACGCGTCGATCTACCAGATATTGCCGGTGGGCGTCGTACTGCCGAAGGGCACGGACGATGTCATAGCGGCGGGCCAGCTCGCGGCAGAGGAGGGCGTGCCGCTCCTGCCGCGCGGAGGCGGCACCGGCCTCGCCGGCCAGACTGTCGGACCCGCGCTTATACTGGACTTCTCCCGATACATGAACCGCATCCTCGAACTGGACCCCGCTTCCGGTAGGGTGCGGGTGGAGCCTGGAGTGCGGGGCGACAGGCTCAATCGGGCCGCCGCGGCACACGGCCTTCAGTTCGGCCCCGACCCCGCCACCCTCCGCCAGTGCGCGGTGGGCGGCATGATAGGCAACAATGCCTGTGGCGCGCGGTCCGTTGTCTACGGAAAGACCGGTGACCATGTGCATTCCCTGGACTGCGTACTGGCCGACGGAGCCACAGCGCATTTCGGTCCGACGACTCGCGCTGAGCTGGCCAGCGCCACCGGCGCAGCAGGTGATCTATCCCGCCGCGTCATCGACCTCCTCGAGCCGGAGCGAGAGAAGATCCTCGATCGATATCCCGATGTCCCCCGCCGTGTTTCGGGCTACAATTTCGACACACTGTTGAAGGGGGACGAGCTCAATCTGGCCAGGCTGATTGTCGGTTCGGAGGGCACGCTCGCCACCGTCGTGGAGGCGGAGCTCGGGCTGGTGCCGTTACCACCGCGGCGAGCGCTCGTGCTCCTCGCCTTCAGTGATCGATACGCTCCTATGGATGCGATCCCGCTTATCCTGCCGGAGGAGCGGTTATCCGCGTTGGAGATCGTCGACGACAGGATCTTGCGGAGCGCTCGCGAGCTTCTGGAGCACCGCGCGAGCGCCGCCCTGGTACCCGAAGACTCGCGCGGCGCCCTGTTCGTGGAGTTTACCGGCGATACGATCGACGAGGCGCGCGGGCGCGCGGAGGATTTCGCCGTGCGCGCCGCTTCGTTCCGGGGCGATCCGCACGTCGGAGTATATCTGGATCCCCTGGCACAGGAGCGCGCATGGGCGCTGCGGCGCGCCGGGCTCGGGCTCCTCTACAGGAGTAAGGGAGATGTGAAGCCGGTTCCGTTCGTTGAAGACACCGGCGTACCGCCGGTGCGGCTCGGCGAATATACCCGCCGGTTCGACGCTATTGTCACCAACCACGGCACGACAGCTGGCTTCTTTGGTCACGCTGGCCAGGGCTGTCTCCACATGCGGGTAGATCTGGATCTCAAGCGCGGTGCACAGGTGAGCACCATGCACAGCATAGCCCGCGAAGTCGCCGAACTGGTCGTCGAGTTCGGCGGTTCGCTCTCGGGTGAGCACGGTGATGGTCTGGCCCGCTCGGAGTTCCTCCCACTCATGTTTGGCCCCGAGATAATGGAGCTACACCGCAAGGTGAAGCTCGTATTCGATCCGAACAGCCGCATGAACCCCGGCAAGATCGTCGCCCCACCGCCCATGTCCGAGAACCTTCGGTTCGGCGAGAGCTACACCGCGACCGCCCCCGATACCTGGTTCGATTACTCGGCGGACGGCGGCTGGGACCGCGCAGTGGAGAAGTGCAATGGAATGGCGGTTTGTCGGAAGCTGGATGAAGGTAGTATGTGCCCTTCGTTCATGGTAACTCTGGAAGAAGAGCATTCTACCCGCGGCCGCGCGAACTCTCTGCGTGAGGCGATGCGTGGCAACCTCCAGGGCGCCCGGAGCGAGGCCGTTCTGGACGCACTCGACCTGTGCCTCGAGTGCAAGGCGTGCAAGACCGAATGTCCGGTTGGGGTGGACATGGCTCGATACAAATCCGAGTTTCTGGCTCAACATTACCGGGCAACCAAAAGTACTCCTGCAGCCGCCCACTTCTTCGGGCGGATCCATGACTTCGCTAAAGCCGGAAGCTACCTGCCGGGACTCGCCAACTTCGGGAATCGCCTGATGTCGCCGCTCCTGAAGCGGGCCGCGCACGTGGATCCGCGTCGGTCATTACCGGAGCTGGCGCGTGAGCCGTTCCGGCAAAGCTGGAACCGGCGCCGGGGCAGCAAGGACCGTAGCTCTGACGTCACTAAGCCGAAGGTTATTCTCTTCGACGATACCTTTCACAATTTTTTTCAGCCGGGTCCACTTTCGGCCGCGGTCACAGTTCTCGAACGTGCCGGATTTCAGGTAGAGCTGCCCGTACGACAGGTATGCTGCGGGCGCGCGAGCATCTCCAAAGGTCTCCTCGACCACGCGCGCGCTTATCACCGTGCCCTTATCGACACCCTCTCGCCCCAGGTCGAGGCGGGTGCGGTGATAGTAGGGCTCGAGCCCAGCTGTATTCTGACGTTGCGCGATGAAATACCGGACCTGAACCGCGACAGCCGCACCTCTCTATTAGCGGAGCGGAGTTTCATGCTGGAAGAATTTCTCGCGTCCCTGCCGGACTATCGCCCCGGCCGCCTCGATCGACGCGCTACCGTTCACGGCCATTGCCATCAGAAGGCAATGGTGGGCATGGGACCCACGACCGAGGTGCTCGGGCGTGTGGATGGCCTGGAATTTCAGGTGCTGGATTCGGGGTGCTGCGGGATGGCGGGGTCGTTCGGCTACGAAGAAGGTCACTTCGAGGTATCACGTGCGTGCGGAGAACGGGTCCTTTTCCCCGCTCTCCGCGATGCACCCGACGATCTGGTCGTCGCTCCTGGTTTTTCCTGCCGCACGCAGATCAAAGACTTCTGCGACGGTCGCCGAGCTCTTCACACCTCTGAGCTTCTGGCGATGGCCGAGCCGGACCGGCTCAACCGCGCGTCCGGGAGTGCCTGACCAGGCCAGACCAGTTCGACGCGATGATCCTGGTCGACTGCGGCTGACTGAGCCGCGGACCGCTGAAGGAAAGCATAGGACGACGCTGTGCGGCCGGGCGGCTTACATACCGGGTGTTCGGGGTCTCTCTATTATTCATAGCATTATCGCTGTTTAGAGTAAAATTGTTCACCTGCTTACTACGACTAAGGATCCTTGCTCACCATTACGAGAGCATAGTAAAAAAGGTTTCAAACTTTCAAAACCGGCCACCGCGATGGCCGTCCCTACACCCGATTATCGGCATGAGAAGAGTAATCTCCACCTCGGGCAGTATTCTATTCGCCTTTGCACTGAGCGGATGCTCGGCGATGATGGGTCCGCGCACCGCACCGGCGCCGGAACCGGGACTCGCGAACGCGCTCGATTCAATCTTCGACGACTCGACCTTCGTTCATGGCCACTGGGGCGTCGAGATCCGCTCTCTTCAGGACGATGAGGTCATCTACGAGAGGAACAGCAACAAGGTTTTTCTCCCCGCATCCAATATGAAGCTCATCACCGGCGCCATCGCGCTGGAGACTCTTGGACCGGACTATACCTACACGACCACTGTTGAGGCGGCGGGGCCGATCGAGAACGGGGTTCTGCAGGGGGATCTGGTGGTGCGGGGGACTGGCGATCCCACATTCTCCATTCGGCTGGCCGGCGATCCGCGCGATATTTTTCGCGCCTGGGCAGACTCGCTGCGTGTCCATGGCATCACACGGGTAGCGGGTGGGATAGTAGGCATCGACGACGCTTTCGAGGATCCGTCGCTCGGCTCCGGGTGGTCGTGGGACGATCTGGAATCGTCTTACGCCGCGGGCGTGACGGGTCTGCAATTCAGTGAGGCGGTTGTGGATATCGAGGTGATTCCCGGCAGCCGCGTGGGTGATCCCGGTATAATCATCCTGAATCCACCTACGCAGTACGTGCAGGTGCTCAATGAGACGGTCACAACCTCAGCCGGTACTCCCGGGAGAATAGACGTGGATCGCGATGCGGTGGGACCGGGCATAACGATTTCCGGTACTGTACCCATCGGTGCTTCGTACATTGACGATGCGGTGGCGATCAGGAATCCCACTGCGTTCTTCGTAAGCGCGATGCGGGAGGTGCTGCGGGAATCAGGTATAATCGTGGAGGGTCAGGCCGTAGACGCTGATGACTGGCCGATCCCTCTGGCCACGCTGCATATGGCGGTTCCGCTATTCACCCACCGATCCATTCCGCTGAGTGAGATACTTCCGGCTATGCTGAAGCCGAGCCAGAACTGGATCGCGGAAACGCTCCTGCGCACGGTCGGGCTGGAGCTTAGAGGGGAGGGGAGCGCCGACGCGGGCGCCGCGGTGGTCGACAGTGTATTCGCCAATTGGGGTCTCCAGGTTGGCGAGCTCCGCATGGCCGACGGGTCCGGGCTGTCGCGCTACAACCTGGTCTCGCCGGATCTGCTTACCGGCCTGCTGGAGCATATGACCGGATCGGCGAACTGGGACCTCTGGTACAGCGCGCTGCCTATCGGCGGTCTCGACGGCACCCTCGCCAGTCGCATGGAGGGCACACCCGCAGAGGGCAACGTGCACGCGAAAACGGGCACATTATCGGGCGTCCGTGCTCTTTCTGGTTACGTCACCACCGCTGCGGGCGAGCGTATGGTCTTCTCCATGCTCCTGAATCACCATCTCCACTCGGCGCGCGATGTGGACGCTGTCACGGACGCTGCACTTGCGTTGATCGCCGCGTCCGGCCGGTAACCCAGATTTCAGAGCGGGTTCTGGGGACGATCGCGCTCGGGGGGCCTGGCCTGGCCTTCCTCATCGAGCACTTCGGTGAGCCGCTGCATCTTCCCATTGAGCCGTCCCACGAGGATCCGCGTCGCGCGCAGGTCGTGGTTCGATTCGATGAGCATCAGCGCCATGTCCGCCAATCCCCATAGTAACCCGGCGAAGACTATAAGCCGTGTACCCTCCACCAGCAGAGTCGGGATGGCCTCATTACCCTGGGTCAGCAGGCCGATGATGATCTCGGCGATCAACAGGAGTATCAGCAGGATGGAGAGGACCTTGAAGAGCCGCGCGATGTAACGGAGCCCGGCGTGCGGTTCCAGGTCGTCGTCCCGCACCTTCATCTCGGACGGAATATCGTCCGCGCGAAGGTCGGTCTGCTCCTCCACCCGGATTTCCGGGCTATTGGTTTCATCCACTGTTGGCTCCTTTGAATATAGAGGCATCGCCCGCGGCTACCATCGCGCGCGGTAGCCACGGGTATCGATGTGAATAAAGCCGGCATGCGCGCCTGTCGGGTCGTACACGCCTATGCCTCCGACGAGATTCGGGTGCTCGCGCTCCACCCGCTCAGCAGCCTCCGCCATAACGCGAGCATCCGCGACGGTGACCCGCCCGTCGCCATTCAGATCGTCCATCCGGAAGTCGCCGTCGTTGTCAACGAAGAAGTCCACGGCATCGCCGTACATGTGACGCGACAGATCTCCCCGGCCCTGAGTGTTTCCACCGCTCTCGTTATATCTAGGTGTTCGGAAGCCGCTGATGACCCCCACGCGTTCCACAGGATGCCCCATCTCCTCCAGCTCCTGGATCGTCAGCTCAGCCTTATCCAGCATCCGTGGTGAGAGCACCACGTACTTGGGCCAGACGTCCGTCTGCCCCTTCGTGAGGAACTCGCCCAGCAGAAAGTGCTCAGAGACGCGCAGGTCGCGGTTCTCGGGCGTCACCCTGATGAACCCGCGCGGTGGCGCATAGGTTTCGGGTGTCGGGACACTGCTCACGTCCGTGGGCCAGCTGCCGATGCGGTAATTGCCGATCCTTCCGCTGCGCGCCTCCGTTGCCGGCACCAGGGTGATCAGCTGCAGGTCGGGGACGGTGCGGACGGCGTTGCGCATGCGCAGGACCACATTCCAGATGCCGGGCCTCGCGGGAACGTCCGCGATCTCCCCGCCCGCTCGCTCCGCCGGCTGATAGTCCAGCTCTACTCCGGCCGGTAATGAATCCGCGAGTGCCAGGGTGTCACTCGGATCCTGTATGACGACGTTCACCGCACCGCTCTCTCCCCTGAATTCTTCCGTGTCCACCATGCTCCTCAGGACTGCGTCCAGAACGAACGCGGCCTCAGGTGGCGCATTTGGCTCCAGCGGATTCGTCGTCACACGAGCCGCCAGACCAGGCGAATCGCCGGTAAGCGCCGAGTCGATGATGACGTATGCCCAGCCGATGCTGAATACGATGAGCAGAAAAGTCATTGCCAGATTGAACTTCCGTTCCTGCCCGGGGCTGAGCCCGCTGCGTTCCCAGCGGGAGCTCGGCTCCTGGAAGATCGGAAACAGGTGGGGGTTGGCGGTGCGCTCCATGGCCGGGAGCCCTTCATCATCCGTGCCGGGAGCGACGAGTGCGAGGTGCGAGGTGCGTGTAGGGGCACCCCTCGTGGGTGCCCGAATGCGGGAGTGCGGGGACAGCTCGGGTTACTCGGGGTCGGCGTGGGGTTTGAGGGCGCGGGGTGGGCCGATGATCTCGGAGAGGACGAATGCGCGGCGGAGCACCTGAGCGCCGTGGAGGTTCTCGTAAAGGCCGGGGTGCGGCTTACGGGCTACCACCTTGGGTTCCAGAGGAGGTGACCGCCTGGCTGCGATTCTGGTGCGCTCGGTTGAGTGGTCCACGTGAGCGGATTCCATGGAGACGACTGGCGCCTCCACGCGAATGGCTTCCGGGACGCGCACCTCGTGTGAGAATGCTTCCTCAGGCAGTGTCTCGAGAAGCTCTTCGTCGCTGGCGTCCGGCCACTCGCCCCAGTCGTCCGACCAACTCTCTGTGCTGGTCGCTTTGGGCTCT